>CAZAVT010000029.1:13039-16661 GCA_964488395.1 uncultured Burkholderiaceae bacterium
GGTCGGTCCACCTCGACGGCAATCGCGCGATGCACGACAAGTCGGTGTGCCAGCGTTCGCCAGCGGCCCTGGTTGTCGACTGGCTCCCGGTACCCGGATCGCTTGAGAGCACCATCAGCTGGGGGTGGTCTGGGTGGCGGAAATGCACGAGCGGATAGTCGTCCACCGGTCCGAAGCGCTGGGTGAAGGCAATCTGCTCGGCGGGTGAGATCGCCTGATGACGAAAAAGCAGCACCTGGTGCTGCATCCACAGGGCCCGGATCTCTGCGATCTGCGACTCCGGTAATGGCTGTCGAAGGTCGATGTCGAGGATCTCCGCACCGAGAGCGTGGGAGAGGCGTCGCAGTTTCAGTGTCATGAGGGGAAGGCTCCCATCGATCAGTCCATCCGGATGCCAGAGGCCTTGACGACCTCGGGCCAGCGCTTGAGTTCATCGATGAATAGCCGGCGCATTCCTTCGATGCCACCCTGACCAGGCACCATGCCTTGGCGCGCGTAAGTCGCACGCAGGGCGGGGTCCTCCAGGGCCTTGCCGACGTCCAGGGCGAGCTTGCTGATGATCGGGGCCGGCGTGCCTGTCGGGACGAAGAAGCCCATCCAGACCCCGGATTCGAAGCCGGGCAAGCCTGACTCGGACGCTGTAGGGAGGTCGAGTCCGGACACTCGTTCGGAGGCGGCGACCGCGAGCATACGAATTCGACCGGTGCTGGCATGGGCCGCGAGATTGGTTGAGGGACTGAGAAGCACCTGGATCGTGCCATTGATCAGTGAGGTGACAGACTCCCCGCTGCCCTTGAAGGGCACATGAACCATCCGGGTGCCACTCATCGAATTGAAGAGTTCCATGCCCAGGTGGATGGCGCCGCCGGTCCCCGACGAGCCGTAGTTGAGCTTGCCCGGGTGGAGACGTGCGTGGCTGATCAACTGCGCAATATCGCGTACCGGCAGGTCCGGATGAACAGCCACCGTGAAAGGTGTATTGACAAGCAGGACAACGGGCTGCAGGTCGCGTGCCGCGTCATAGCGCAGGTTGGCATAGAGGCTCGGGCTGATCGTCAAACTGCTCGTGCCGAGGAGTACCGTGTAGCCATCGGGGGTCGCGCGTGCCGCCAGTTCCGAACCAATGTTGGTCCCGGCACCGGGCTTGTACTCGATGACGAAGGGCTGCCCGGTGATGGTCAGCAATCGCTCCGTCAATGGTCTCAGTACGGCATCGGTCGAGCCACCCGGCGAGTAAGGGTTGATGATCCGCACGGGCTTGGCCGGGTAGGGCGCCGGCTGGGCTTGTGCCATCGACGCGCCGACTGCGGCGAACGTCAGCAGAGCGAGACCGAGCCCTGCGAGGATGGTCTGGCGACGCCGGTTCAACAGGTTGGGGGGCACACAAGTCTCCTGCAGGCGAGCCGGTCCTGGTCGGCCCTTGTTTGAACGCTTGTCTACTGTCCTACGACTGAAAGTCTCGCGCAAGCGCGGCGACGGTCACACCTCTGTTGAATGCTCACATGATGAACTGATTTTCTGCGAGTCGCGGGAACCGTTTAGCATGCTGGCGCAGCAAATGAGTGTGAGGAGAGGGCGTGGCACGTATCCTGATCATCGGCGCCGGCGCGATCGGCGGACTTCTTGCCGTGAGATTGTCGCTGGCCGGGCATGCAGTGAGTGTCGTCGCCCGAGGCGCGCAACTCGAGGCCATTCGGGGCACAGGAACCCTATCGATCGAGTCTGATTGCTCGAGCCAAAGCGCGCCAGTCACGGCGCTCGCCTCGATCGATGAGGCGACTGAAGCGGACTGGGTGTTCGTTACCCTGAAGGCTCATCAACTGAGCACTCTCGCCCCGGCGATCGCCCTCCTGGCACGGCGCGCGGGCGCTCTGGTCCCGATCCAGAACGGCATTCCCTGGTGGTACTTCGTTGGCTATGGCGGAGCTCATGAATCGCGAGTGATCCGTGCGGTCGACCCCCAGGGACGACTCCTGTCGACCCTCGGTGGATGTCGATTGGTGCCAGGGCTGGCCCTGATGGCTGCCGAGGTCGTCAGACCGGGGGTGATCTCCAATGGGTCGTCGCAGACCGATACGCTGGAGATCGGCGCAGTCCGGCCGGAGGATCAGCCCCTCGCTCAGCAACTTGCAGCGCTGATGACTTCAGCTGGTCTGGGCTGTCGGGTCCTTCCGATCCGGCAGGCGGTCTGGACCAAGCTGCTCGGCAACATCTGGGCTAACCCGATCGGCGCGTTGACGGGAACCACCGTTGCCGAGATTGCCACCCAACCCGAAACGCGGGCCCTGGCGGCTGCCCTGATGGCTGAAGTCGATGCGGTCGCTCGGGCCTACGGAATCCAGATCGGCGTCAATTTCGAGGAACGGCTCGAGCACGCGGTAAGGCTGCGCCAGGGCATCCGATCGTCCATGCTGCAGGACGTCGATCGTGGCCGACCGACCGAGCGGGCCGCGCTTCTCGAAACCGTGATCGAGCTCGCCGGGCTTGGTGGGATCCCGACGCCGCATATCGCGGCGCTCAATGCGCTGATGGTGATCGGTGAGCCGCTCGGCTTTGGGCGGCGACGGGCTTAGCGGTGCCTGAGCTGCTCAATTCTGGGGCGGGATCTTTGCATCGACGACGACCTTGGCCCACTTGCGGATTTCCGAGTCGACGTAGGTGCGATAGTCATCGACCGGCATGCCGGCCACAGTAAACCCGTTCTTGCTCATCCATTCGCGAACTTCCGCCTCGTTGAGCGCGCGAAGTGCTGCCGCATGGAGGCGATCGATGATGGCACGGGGTGTTCCTGCAGGGGCCATCAGGCCATGCCAGGAGTCGACCTCGAAGCCCGGTAACGACTCACTGATCGCGGGCACCTGGGGCATCTGATCAGAACGCTTCAGCGACGTGATGCCGAGCGCGCGAACCTGACCTGCGTCGAGCTGGGGCAGGATCGACGAGACACCGACAAAGGCGAGTGCAATCCGGCCACCGACGAGGTCCAGTACGATGGGCGGTGCGCCCCGATACGGCACGTGAACCAGATCGATCCCCGCCTGCGCGCCCAGCAGCTCGCCGGCCAAATGGGTTGAGCTTCCCACGCCCACTGAACCATAAGTCAGCTTTCCGGGGTTCTTGCTGCCGTAATCCTTGAGCTCGACCAGTGAGCGAATCGGTAGGTCGCTTCGGGCAACGAGAAGCAGTGGCGTGCCCACCAGACGAGTGATGGGCTCGAAGTCCTTGCGGGGATCGTAGGGGACTTTTTGCAGGGCGGGTGAAATGGCGGTCGGCCCCATATGAGAAAGCAGCAGCGTGTAACCGTCGGGCGCAGCTGTGGCCACAGCCGCTGTGCCGATGGTTCCGTTCGCGCCGCTGCGGGTCTCGATCACAATCGGCTGCCCCAGGGTCTCCGACATCCGCACGGTGACGGTGCGAGCCATGACCTCGGCCGCTCCGCCGGCCACCCAGGGCACAATCAACTTGATCGGTTTATTGGGGTAGGAAGCGCTCTGCGCGAGGAGCGGTGCGGACGGTATCGCGGCCATCAGGATCAGGCCAAGCAGCTGGATAAAGCGGATTTTGGGTGAGCTCGAGTGGGGCATCAGGGTCTCCGTGATCGGGAATCGGTAGCGGTCGTCGA
>CAZAVT010000030.1:0-9874 GCA_964488395.1 uncultured Burkholderiaceae bacterium
CGCCTCGAACATCTCGATCGACACGATTCCATCGTACTGACGACGCTCATCGCGATAGTCCTGGAGCAGCACCTGCGAGCGGGGCTGGCCGGCCCGCTCGAGTCGCTCTCGGGCAAAGCGCAGCTGTTCGGCTGACAGCGTGAGTCCGGTCACTGTAAGGCCACGCTGGCCGGCCGCCTCGGCGAGCGCGCCCCAACCACAACCGATCTCGAGAAGTGTCTGCCCGGGCGAAACCTGCAGCTCGTCGAGGACGCGCGCGTACTTCACCTGCTGCGCACGCTCGAGGGTCAGGGTCAGGTCGCCACGAAACAGTGCGCTCGAGTAGGTCATGCCCGGATCGAGCCACAGTCGATAGAAGTCGTTGCCCAGGTCGTAGTGGGCCGCGATGTTGCGTCGCGAGCCTGCATGGTTGTTGCGGTTGAAGAGGTGCCGAAGTCGATCCAGCACCTGGCCCCACCAGGTGCCGTAGATCGCCTGTTCAAGGGCACTGCGGTTGGCGAGCATCAGCCGCAACAGCGCGGGGAGATCACTCGTCTGCCAATGCCCCTCGATCCAGGCCTCGCCAAAGCCGATATCACCCCGCCGCAGGACCGAGTCGAAGACGGACCACTGCAGCACTCGCAAGCTGGCGAGGGGCTCGCCCTGGCCAAAGCAGCGCTCGCTGCCATCAGGCAATTCGAGGCGCAGGGCGCCATGTGTGAACCGTTCAAGCAGTTCGAAAACGATGCGTGCGGCGCGTGGCACCTTGTTCGATGCCTGCACGGGCAGGGTCGCAGTGGTCATGGCGTACCTCGGGTGAGGGGGTCGCGGGGGCGAGGGGGTTTGCGATGAAAAGGCACCCGCCGCAGCCAGAGGATCAGTGCATGCCAGTGGATGCGGGCGATGACGGCGAGGCTGAAAAGCGGGTAGCTGATGAGCGCGCGCAGCGCCGTCCAGCGTGTGGCCGGCGCGAAGCGGCCGCTCAAACTGGTCACGAGGAGCGGGCCGTCGCGATCATCGTGATCGATCCGGGCGAGCGAGCGCGCCGGGCTGTTGAAGAAGCGGAAGCGGTAGGCTCCCTCGACCGCGCAAAAGGGTGAGACGTGAAAGCGCTTGTCGGCTTGCAACGCCTGGCCGTTTCGGATCGGCTGGCCATCGGGGTCGGCGAGAAGGTACAGATGACGTTCGCCGAAAGTGTTGTTGACCTCAGCGAGCACGGCGGCGAGGGAGCCATCGGTACGATGGCAGAACCAGAAGCTGACCGGCTTGAATGAATAGCCGAACATCCTCGCGAAGGTGTGCAACCAGATCTCGCCATCGGCGCGCACGCCCGCCTCGCGCAGCAAGCCGGTGAGCCAGGGCCGCAACGTCCCCTGCTCGCCATGATCGCAGGCATGAATCCCGATGAGTGAGCGTCGATTGATGCCAAAGAGGAAGCCTCCGCTTTCGCGCTCGAGGGCGGCAAGCGAAACGCGCACGAAGAAGGCTCGGTAGCGAAACGGGTGGTCGACGGGTCGCAAGCGTCGATGCCGGACCTCGCCATAGGCGAAGAAAGCGGCAGCCCCGCCCGGGCCTGGCGCTTGCAGCTCGGACGATGGAGCGGGATCGGTCACGCAGCTTCCCGCAGGCGCTCGGGGAGCTGTTGGATCCCTCCAGCCACCGCAAGACCCGAGGTCAATCCATCCTCGTGGAAGCCATAACCAGTCCAGGCGCCAGCAAACCATAGGCCGTGCCGACCCTGCAGCGCGGCGAGCCGGCGCT
Organism: uncultured Burkholderiaceae bacterium; assembly: GCA_964488395.1. Lineage (GTDB taxonomy): Bacteria > Pseudomonadota > Gammaproteobacteria > Burkholderiales > Burkholderiaceae_E > SYIM01. Next base: position 1,741 of record CAZAVT010000030.1, read on the forward strand.
GGGCGCGTCCCGCCGCCAGATCAAAGATCGGATGCTCATAGTCGATCGTCCGGATCACGCGGGCGGGATCGGGTTCGATCATCGGGTTGAGGCTCACGAAGACGGGCGTCTTGAAAGGAAGCGGTTGCAGCTGGTTCAGCCAGTAGGTCACCGACACCGTCGGTGAGTCGGGGTCGCCGTCGCTGAGGTAATTCCAGGCAGCCCAGGCTTTTCGTCGTGCCGGCATGAGCCGCGCGTCAGTGTGCAGCCAGGCCTGGTTGGGTTGGTAGCGGACGGCCTCGAGCACGGCTCGCTGCTCGGGGTCGGGGGAGTCGATCAGCTCGAGGCTCTGGTTGCTGTGGCAGGCCAGCACGACCTGATCGAAGCGCTCGGGCGAGCCATCCTGCGTTGTCACCTCGACCACCCCGGCCAGAGGCAGCGCACGCACCGCGGTGACCGGGCAGCCCAAGCGAACATTCGGCAGGCGTGCGAGGATCGCCTGGACATACTGTCGCGCACCGCCCGCAACCGTCATCCAGGTAGGCCGACGCGTGAGGGAGAGCAGTCCGTGATTATGGAAAAAGCGCACGAAGGTTCCGAGTGGAAACTGCTGCATGGTCCGCATCGGGCAGGACCAGATCGCTGCTGCCATTGGCAAGAGATAGTCATCGCGGAATTCCCGGCTGTATCGGCCGCGCGCGAGAAATTGGCTGAGCGGTTCGTCCAGGCGGGCGGCGGCCGACCGCTCCTCGGCGAGGCGGGTGGCCTCGCGATTGAAGCGAACGATGTCGCGCAGCATTCGCCAGAATCCTGGTCGCAAGGCGTTGCCCGGTTGGGCAAAGACGCTCGCGAGGCTCGAACCGCACCACTCGAACCGGTGCGGTCCGACCGAGACCGAAAACGACATGTCCGAGCGGGCGCTCGGCACGCCCAACTCGTCAAAGAGCGCAATCAGGTTGGGATAGGTCCGGTCGTTGAACACCAGAAAGCCGGTATCGACCGGATACTCGATGTCGTCAACAACGATGTCGACGGTATGGGTGTGGCCGCCGGGTCGTTCAGACGCCTCGAACAGCACGACCTCGTGGCGCGACTGCAGCCGCAGGGCGGCGGCCAGTCCTGAAATGCCCGATCCGATCACAGCAATGCGCATCTGAAAGCTCCGGCCCTGGCTCGGGCCAGCAGAGATTCAAGAAAAGCGGACATCCGAGAGTGTCAATCGGACGCACCGGGAATGACTCTACAGTCATTTTATGACCTGGGTATGTCCTGCACAAATCCCCTACAAATCCACAGGGGCTTCGTCTCGTCCTAGGCAATACGCCCGGATAGGGGTAAGATCCGCGACACACTGCGAGGGACGTATGTTTTGTCCAGGACACCCCCACAGTTCCACCTCGCTGATATCGAAGAATCCGTCTCAACGGATCCAGGCAGCCGAGGTTGGGACTGGCCATGAATGACCGTGCCGGCGCCTCCAGCATCCTGTTGAGCATCGCAGCGGTCGAACGCGATACCGGTCTCGCTAAGGACACCTTACGAGTCTGGGAGCGCCGCTACGGTTTTCCGAGTCCCACTCGGGATTCTTACGGTGAGCGAGCCTATCCGGTCGAGCAAGTCGACAAGCTGCGGGTGATCCGCCGGCTGATGGATGCTGGGCATCGCCCTGGGCGGATCATCGGCTTGCCGATCGAGACGCTGCAGCAGCTCGCCGCCCAGGCGGCCGAGTCGCCGCGGGCCGGCAACGAGCTGCGCACGGCCGAGCATGAGGACCTACAGCGCTTCATCGAACTGACCAAGGCCCACGAGGTCGAGGCGTTGCGGCGTGCCTTGTCGCAAGCCGCCTTGAGGATGGGACTGGATCGTTTCGTGATGGAAATTGCCGCGCCGCTCAATCGAATGGTCGGCGAGGCGTGGGCACGCGGGTACTTTGAGGTCTTCGAAGAGCACCTCTACACCGAATCGATGCAGGTGGTGCTACGCAACGCCATCAGCACGATCCCCGCCGCCTCGGCAAGGCCCCGCGTGCTACTCACCACCTTCCCCAACGAGAGTCACAGTCTCGGACTGCTGATGGTCGAAGCGCTGCTCGCACTCGAGGGCTGCCGCTGCCTGTCGCTCGGGGTGCAGACGCCCATCTGGGATATTGTGCTCGCTGCGACGTCACAGAACGCCGATATCGTCGCACTGTCCTTCACGGCGAGCCTGAGCCCCAATATGGTGCTCGACGGGCTGGCCGAGCTCAGGACCAAGCTGCCCCGCTCCACTGAGTTATGGGCGGGCGGACAGAGCCCGATTCTGCTCAGAAAGCCCCCCGAAGGCGTGCGCGTGATGCGTGAGCTGCAGGACGTGCCAGAGGCCATCAAGCGGTGGCGGGGCAAGCGCGACTGACCTCGCCTCAGGTCCTCGACAGGAGCCTCGCGCGCGCTGCCTGATATTCGCGGATCAGTCGTTCGACGAGCTGGCCTGCGGGAACAATCGACTTCACGGCAGCAACACCCTGGCCGCAACCCCAGATGTCCTTCCAGGCACGCGCCGGCCGATCCGAGGCGAAATTCATCTTCGAAGGATCGCTGGTGGGCAGGTCGTCAGGGTCGAGCCCGGCAGCTCTGATGGACGGCTTGAGGTAATTGCCCAGGACGCCGGTGAAGAGCGAGGTGTAAACGATGTCATCGGCCCGTGCCTCGACGACCATCTGCTTGTAGGCATCAGCTGCACGGGCCTCGTCGGTCGCGATGAAGGCAGAACCGATGTAGGCAAGGTCAGCGCCGATCGCAAGCGCGCCGAGCACCGCAGCGCCGTTGGCGATCGAACCCGACAAGAGCAGCGGGCCATCGAACCACTCGCGAATTTCCTGCACCAGCGCAAAGGGCGATTGCACACCCGCATGGCCCCCTGCGCCCGCCGCTACAGCGATCAGGCCATCAGCGCCCTTCTCGATGGCCTTGCGGGCGAACCGATCGCTAATCACATCATGCAGCACGAGGCCACCATAGCTATGGACCGCGTCGTTGACCTCAGGGCGGGCGCCCAGTGAGGTGATCACGATCGGCACCCGCTCGCGCACGCAGACGGCCAGATCATGCTCCAACCGGTCATTGGAGCGATGAACAATCAGGTTGACTGCAAAGGGCGCCGAGGGTCGATCCGGATGGGCTCGATCATGCTCGGCAAGCGCCGCCCGGATGGTGTGCAACCACTGCTCGAGCGCCTCGGCAGGGCGCGCATTGAGCGTGGGAAAGGAGCCGACGATCCCTGCCTTGCACTGCGCGATCACGAGATCGGGGTTGGAGATGATGAACATCGGTGAGGCCACGGCGGGTAGGCGCAGCCGCGAGAACAAGGCAGGGGGCAGGCTCATGCGCGCTCCGTCACGGAGAAAAGGCGATCACTCGGGCGATCGGCGGCTTCGGGTCAACTCGGCCGGCCGGACAGTCGCTTCTGCTCCTCGTCGGTGATCACCTCGAAGACGGCGACCACCTTTTGTACCCCACGCGCTCGGCTGGCCACGCCGATCGCGGCCTGCGACTCGCGTTGCGTCACGAGCCCGAGCAGGTAAACAACGCCGGAAACGGTCACGACCCGGATCGATGCAGCCGGCACGTCCTTCGCCTCGACCAGGGCCGCCTTGACGGCGGCTGTCACCGTCGCATCGGCCGCGTTCGCGGTGAGGCTGGGCTGGCCGGACACGTTCAGCTCATTTTGGACCTGGCGCACATTGTCGACCTCACCCACCAGGGTCTCGGCACGCCGTTTGTCAGCCTCGTTAGCGACCTGTCCGGTCAGCAGCACCCGCCGGTTGTAGCTGGTCACCGAAATGCCCCCGGGGTAGCGCATCTGGTCGCTCAACCGACGCTCGGCCTTGAATTCGATCATCGCGTCCTCGGTTTGCGCACCGAGCGTGCGGCGGTCAGTGATCGCGAGCGAACCGACCACCAAGCCGGTCGCGGCGAGCCCAAAGCAACCGGCGCTGAGGACAGTGGTTCCCAAAAGGGTCATGACCACCAGGGTCCGGGCCAGATAATTCATAGCGATGCCTCGGAAAGCTGAAGATGATTCTCAAATTATAGTCAGAATGCCCCGCGAATCCACTCCAAGGTCTCAGCGTCGATGGCACAGACATCGAAGCGACAGTCGGGCCAGCGATCGCCGTGATGGGTTTGTAACCAGACTTGGGCGGCCCGCGTGATGCGTCGGCGCTTGGCGGCCGAAATCGACGCCGCGGCACCGCCAAAGGCGCTGCTGCGGCGACGGCGCACCTCGACAAAGACGATCGTCGCGCCCTCGGCCATGATCAGGTCGATTTCGCCCACGCGAAAGGCCACCTGGCGGGCAATGAGCCGCAAGCCCGCTCGCTGCAGGTGGTCGAGCGCCTGGTCCTCGGCCCGATCGCCGTCCCTCTGGGTCGGGGAGCGCGTCACTGGAAAAAAATACCGCCTGCGCTTGCAGCCGAGCGCAGGCCAGTGAACAATCCCGCAGCGCTCCAACGCCTGCTGCGCGACCAAGCGAGGCGCCTGACGTGAAAGGCCGGCGTGCAGGCGGTCTGCGGCGAGACTACACGGACCCTGTCGATGACCCGACCCCCAGTGATGGAAAGCGCCCAACCCGCCGCATTGTATGTGGTGGCCACGCCGATCGGAAACCTCGCCGACCTGAGCCCGCGGGCCGCTTCGATCCTGCGATCAGTCGATTGGATCGCCGCGGAAGACACCCGGGTGAGTCGTACGCTCGCCACGCAGGTTGGCGCTCGGGGACGGCTCTTCGCCGCTCACCAGCACAACGAAGCAGCTGCAGCCGCGCAAGTCGTGGCGCTGCTGCGCGCTGGCGGTTCGGTCGCATTGGTCAGCGATGCAGGCACACCGGGCGTCAGTGATCCTGGGACCCAGATCGTTTCGGCCGCTCTCGATGAAGGCTTCAAGGTCATCCCGATCCCCGGACCATCGTCGCTGACCGCCATGGTCAGCGCTTGCGGGCTCTCAGAGGGCGGGTTCATCTTCGAGGGATTTCTGCCGCAGCGCGCCGGGCCGCGACTGCGGCGTCTGCAAAGCCTGGTGGCGCTGGACCGCGCACTGGTGCTCTTCGAAGCGCCGCACCGCATCGTGGCGACCTGCGAAGCGATCGTCACCGTGTGCGGAGGCGATCGCCCCATCGCCTTAGGCCGGGAGCTCACCAAACGGTTCGAGGAAATCGTCCGTTTGCCCGCTGGCGAGGCCCTTGGCTGGCTCGCGGCCAGTCCGGGTCGCGGCAAGGGTGAGTACGTCCTGGTGATCGGACGAGCACCGCGCAGCGCCCCATTGGCCGCGCCGGCCGAGACCTCGACGTTCGACGGGATGCGTCGGGACGCGAGCGAGGCCGAGGCCACGGCAGGAGCAGTCGCGCCAACCCAGACGCGCATCGACGTCCTCGCCGGCGAGCTGCTGCGTGAACTGGTGCCCGAGCTGGGTGCACGACGCGCGAGCCGGCTGGTGGAGCGCCTGGCGGGTCTCGCAAGCGGCAGTCTCTATCGCGACGCGGCGGGGTCAGCGGCCAGCCGAGAAGCCTGCGATTCGTGAGACAGAGGCCTCGGGGCGCTGCTCGCCTGCCCGGGCTCGCGTCATCGCGGCCGTGTGAAGGCCTCCAGGCCGGTCATCGAACGGATCTGCCGGGCTGCTGAGAGCGCTTCATCGCCGTCAGCGAAGGGGCCGGCGAGCAGCCGGTAATAGCGGCCCTCACGCACCACGGACAGCGCCTGGCTGACATCGCGCAGCCGGGGCTCAAGCCCGCGTCGAGCGGCCTCGGCGTTGTCAAGGCTTGAAAAGGCGCCGATCTGGACGACCTGGGTTCCCGCGGCTGCAGCGACAAGCTTCGTGGGAGCGGTGTTCGATCCGGCAGCAGGAGCCGGCCCGGACGGAGCGCTCGGGGCGGGCGCGGGCGCAGGCGCTGAGGATTGCGCGGGCGACGCGTTCGCCAGGGCCGGCGCAGGGGCCACGGATCTTGCGTTGACGGGGGGCGCTTCGGTCGCCGGGTTTGCACGGGCCCCCGCGGGAGGTGCCGGTTGCGGGGCCACTGCGCGATCGGGTGGACGGGGCTCGAACTCGGTGATCAGCTCGAGCTCGACCTCGCCGCTGCCGGCCCGGGCGATACCAATCTTTGCCGCCGCGGCGTAGGACAGATCGATCACCCGGCCTTGCAGGAACGGCCCCCGATCATTGACCCTCACGATCACCGCCTTACCGTTGCTGAGGTTGGTCACCCGCGCATAGCTCGGCAGCGGCAAGCGGGGATGAGCCGCCGTCATGCTGTACATGTCGTAGCGTTCACCGATGGACGTGAGCCGATCGTGATAGCGGCGGCCATACCAGCTGGCCATGCCCCTCTCTCGGAGCGGCTCGAGCTGCGTCATGGGCTGATACTCGCGACCAAAGACTACGTAAGGTCGATTGGCTCGCGGGTGCAGCGGCTCGGGACGGGGAACGGCATCGGGCAGCTTCTCGAGCTCTGCAATGGGGCGCTCGCCCGGCCCGTCATCGAGGTAGTAACGACCGGCCCCGGTCGCCGCGCCCTCCCGCGCGGGCCTGGGCTCGCCCGGAGCCGACGAGGGCTTGGGCGAACTCGCACAGCCCGCAAGACCCAACAGCACGGCAATCAGGGCAGCCGCCGCGAGCCGCGGAGCCCGCCCCCCTGCGTCCTCGTCCCACCATAGCGCGCTCATGCAAGCCTCGGCACGGCGCGCTGCCCCCGGACCCGCGCCTCAAGGCGTCGGCCCAGCCGTCGCTCCAGACGGGCGCGATAGCCGCGAAGGTAGTCCAGCGCCTGTAGCACGCGCGAACCGTACCAGGAACACATCTCGCCATCGATCCCGAGGATCGGGACCGGCGACTTGGACCCGACCGTGAAATGCGCCGCGACCTGCGCGCGGTCCGAGACCCTGAAGCGACAAGGCTCCGAAGACAGCAGCACCGCGGAGGGCTCCGCGCGGACCATGTCGGCCAATGGCCACTCGGGATAGCGCGCGTGATGCGCGGCGGGCAGCGGGCCTTGGCAGACCAGACCGACCTGCGCGAGCATCCGGGCGATGAACGTCTCAGGCCCCACAGTCATCCAGGGATCCTTCCAGATGTAGTAAGCCACCGGGATCGGATCATAGCGCTCGCGCGCGGCCCGATCGAGTGCGACAGCCAGCTGATCGGCGAGCGCCTGCGCCCGCCCCTCACGACCGAAGATCTCTCCAAAACTCTGGAAGAGCTCGAAGTGATCTTCGACATCGATGGGATGAGTGACGACGATCCAGGGAATGTGCTCGGCAAGTGCCTGTACCGCATCGCGTTCGTTTTCGTCGACATTGACCACCAGGTGGGTGGGCGCGAGCGCGCGAATACGCTCGGCCTTCGGCGTCTTGGTCCCACCCACCCTGGGCCGTTCGGCCGTGACCGCCGCCGGATGAACGCAGTAGGCCGTACACCCCACCAGTTGCCCCGCCAGCCCGAGATCGCACAACAGCTCGGTGAGGCTTGGCACCAGCGACACGATCCGGGGCACGCCTCCCGCGGCGGCAGGCGCACCCGTACGCCACAGGCGAACGACCGGGTGACGCGCACGCGCTTCAGACGCGGCGGCGTTCAAGGCCTGCGCTTCCGAGGCGCGAGCGGTCGCACGGGATCGGAGCGCGGCGCCGTGTTGAGCCGCGACTCACCCGCGCTTGCGGGTGAGTTCGATCAGCTGATCCACCACCGCGAGCGCAGCACTATTGGAGCCCGCCATGCTCGGCGCCGTGACGAAGCGGCCCGCGACTGCGAGCGATGGCACACCATCGATCCCGTAGGCCTCGGCAATCTGGGTGCCGCGCCGAGCGCGGGTGCGCACGGCAAACGATTCATAGACGGCGGAAAATTGCTTCACGTCCAGGCCCAGCACCTGTGCCATTTTTTCCGGTGCATCCAGCCGCTGACGCTCGACATGAATCGCGTGAAAGACCCGTGGTGCGAGCTCGTCGGCCTTACCCATCGCCACCAGCGCATAGTGCAACTGCTGGATGCGGGTCTCGCGAAAGCTCACGTGCTCGCGCCGAAACTGGACGTCGCCGGATAGCCGCATCCGCCAGTCGGTCAGTGCCGGCTCGAGAGAATGGCAGTGAGGGCACCAGTAAGCGAAAAACTCGATGACTTCGATGCTGCCA
>CAZAVT010000030.1:9884-16576 GCA_964488395.1 uncultured Burkholderiaceae bacterium
GACGGGTTGGGGTGTGGCCAAAACCCGATAGTCCCGGCCAGCGAGCGCCTGGGTCATGGCGAGCCGAGGCAACAGGCCAGCCGATGCAATCGCACCGCAACCGATGCCGCGAATCAGAGTTCGCCGATCTCTCATCATCATCGATCCTCCTGTCTTGACCGGGCCGCCAGGGCCATCCATCTGCCGGGGGTCAGGCGACAACCCCGGGCGCTCAGCGCTGCCGCACCACCGTCGCCTCGATCCCATTTTCGGCCAACCGGAATCGGGCGACGTTCACATCATCAAGTTGCACATAGGGCCCGATCCTGACCCGGTAGAGCCGCTCGCTCCCGACCTCGGCCGCGCTCACGCGGGCTTCGAATCCAATCAGCGCAAGCTTAGCGCGCATGTTGTCAGCATCATCGGATGAACGGAAAGCCCCTGCCTGCAGCATGTAAAGCACCCGTTCTCCAGGGCTCGCGAGCGCCAGCGCCGGGTCAGTGGCGTCGTTCGCCGTTGGCGCCGTCGGCGCGGCGAGCGCCGGATCCTTGGCCGCGCCCGGGGGCGGCGCAGCGGGCCGATGGGCCCCGATCCCGCGGTTGGGGTCGGGAAGTTCGGCGCCCGCCTTGCTGACCTCGGCGATCCGATCACCGCTTCGCGGCATCTTGTTGACGAAGGGCAATGGCGCGCGCGTGACAAAAACAGCCACCACCACCGCGAGCGCGAGCCCACACAGCATGCCAATCATCAGGCCCAGCAGGAGCGAGCCCTGTTGGGCCCTGATCGGTTGTGGGCGGGTCATGGTCACCGGGACTACATCCGCTCAGGGGCTGAGACGCCCAGCAGACTCAGCCCATTGGCGATCACCTGGCGAACGGCAATGAGCAAGGCCAGGCGGGCCTGGCGCAACGCCGGATCGTCGACCAGCACGCGCTCGGAGTTGTAGTACCCATGCAGCTCGGCGGCCAATTCCCGAAGATAGAAGGCGATCGAATGCGGCGCGAGTTCGTCAGCAGCCTGCTCGATCAAATCGGGAAACGCCGCAAGACGCGCCATCAGGTCGTACTCGCGCGGCGCACCCAGCGGGGCCAACGACTCGGCATCGTTCTCGACGGCTCGCTGGATCTGCGCAGCGTAGGACGCGGGCTCGCCTGCTCCTGCGACTTTTGCCGCCTGCTCGATGACCGAGCAGATCCGTGCGTGGGCGTACTGGATGTAGTAGACCGGGTTCTCGTCGCTCGCAGCCAGCGCAAGATCGATGTCAAAGACAAACTCGGTGTCGGCCTTGCGCGACACCAGGAAGAAGCGGACCGCGTCGCGACCCCGCCGCTCGTCCACCGCAAGCGGATCGCCCGTTGCGGCGTCGCGCCGCTCCCCGCTCCAGTCGATGAGATCGCGCAGCGTGACATAGGATCCGGCGCGTTTGGAGATCTTGACCTCTTCACCGCCGCGCATGACGGTCACCATCTTGTGCAGCACGTACTGTGGATAGCCCACCGGGATCCCCAGCCCGAGGGCCTGCAGGCCGGCGCGAACCCGCGCGATCGTGCCGTGGTGGTCCGATCCTTGGATGTTGACGGCGTGGCCGAACCCGCGCTGCCACTTGGTGACGTGATAGGCCACATCGGGCACGAAATAGGTATAGCTGCCATCGGACTTGCGCATGACCCGGTCCTTGTCGTCGCCGAAGCGCGAACTTGCGAACCAGAGCGCCCCGCCCTCCTCGAAGGTGACCTCCGCGGCGATGAGTTGCGCGACCGCACTCTCGACTCGACCGTCCGAGTAGAGTGAGGACTCGAGATAGTAGTTGTCGAAGCTCACACCAAAGGCGCGAAGATCGGCGTCCTGCTCGCGGCGCAGACAAGCCACGGCGAAGCGCCGGATGGCATCGAGATCCTCAGGATCGCCTGCTGCAGTGACCGCAGGGACCCGCTCGGAACTCACGGTAGTGCGGGCCTGATAGGCCTGGGCGATTTCCGCGATGTACTGCCCACGGTAGCCATCGGCGGGAAAGCGTGGGTCGTCGGGCCCGATGCCGCGTGCACGGGCCTGGACCGACAGCGCCAGATTCTGGATCTGAGCACCGGCGTCGTTGTAGTAAAACTCCCGAGTCACCGCCCAGCCGTTGGCCTCAAAGAGCGCAGCGAGGGTGTCGCCCAGCGCCGCCTGTCGGCCATGACCGACGTGCAGGGGCCCGGTGGGGTTGGCCGACACGAATTCGAGCAGTACGCGCTCGCCCGCTGCGCGCGCATTGCGGCCGAAGCGGGCTCCCTCGCGGAGCACACTGGCGATGACCTGACGGCGCACCCTCGGCGCCACCCGCAAGTTGATGAATCCTGGACCCCCGATCTCGACCGACTCGATCAGACGGGCCCCTTCCTGGTCGAGCCGAGTGACCGCGGCAGCCAGTGCCTCGGCAATCTGGCGCGGCGCGCGCTTGAGGGGGCGAGACAACTGCAGCGCGAGATTGCAGGCGAGATCACCATGCTCGGGCTGCTTGGGACGCTCCAGCGCGATTTCGGGCAAAGCGCTCGGGCCGGCCTCGACCGACGCGCTCAGCAAAAGTGCGGCCTCCTGAAAGAGCGCCGCCAGTTGTCGTTTGTGATCCTTCAGCATGGGCGCGGATTGTACCCGCCGGGCGGACGATCGCGACAAACGCCCTCTCCCGCCCATGCAGGAACCGCCCGCGCAAAGCGCCGCGCGACAAACGGCCAGGGGCCCCTTGCAATCAGCCCGCGAGGGGGCAATATGTCAGACTGCACGGCCGAACCTCGGCCCCCTTGATCAGGATCCGCGCCATGACTGTGACCGCTCTCACCACTGAAGCCTTCGATGCCACCATCGGTGGCCATGACATCGTCGTCGCCGACTTCTGGGCACCGTGGTGTGGCCCCTGTCGCGGCTTTGCGCCGATCTTCGAGAAGGTTGCGCAGGAAAACGCCGATGCCAAATTCGTGAAGATCAACACCGACGAGGAGCAATCGCTCGCGATGCACTTTGGCATCCGCTCGATACCGACCCTGATGATCTTTCGCGAACAGGTGATCGTCTTTCAGCAGGCGGGCGCACTGCCCAAGGCTGCGCTCGAGGATGTGCTGCGCCAGGTTCGCGAGCTCGACATGACCGAAGTCAAGCGCGCGTCCCAGCCCCATGCAAGTGAGGCCGACGCATCGCACAAGCGCCACTGAGCATCACTCGACCGGGCCCGCTCACCCCGCGCCCGGTCGAATCAGCCAGAGCGCCACTCAGTGAGTGCCGCCCTCATCGCCTCGAACCCGGCTTGAAGATCGGCGATCAGGTCAGCCGGGTCTTCGAGGCCGATGTGCACGCGGATGAGCGCGCCCCCTTGCCAGGGTGTGACCGAGCGAGCCGTGTCCAGGCGCGCCGGCAGGATGAGGCTCTCAAACCCTCCCCACGAATAGCCGATGCCGAAGTGTCGACGACCCTCGCAAAACGCGGCGGTCGCACGATTGAACCCAGGGCCCAGGCCACCGGTAGCCTCGGTCGTGAGCTCAAACGAGAAGAGACCGCTCGCGCCGCTGAAATCACGCTGCCACAGCGCGTGCTGAGGATGGGACGGCAGGCCGGGATGCAGGACCCGAGCCACCTCGGCGCGCGACTCAAGCCAGCGCGCCACCTCGAGTCCGTTCTGATGATGACGACGCATGCGGACATCGGCCGTGCGTAGACCCCGCAACACGAGGAAGGCGTCATCGGACGAGACACAGATACCCAGCTGACGCACCGTCGTCCACAGTCGCGCCCAGAGCGGCTCACGGACCACCGCTGCGCCCATCAATACATCAGAATGTCCGCTCCAGTATTTGGTGAGCGGCAGCACCGAGGCGTCGACGCCCCAGTCAAAGGGTCGGGAAAAAACCGGCGAGGCCCACGCGTTGTCAATCGCGGTGATGACCCCGCGACGACGGGCGAGTGCGCAGATCGCCGGCACATCCTGAATCTCGAAGGTGTAGCTGCCAGGGCTCTCGAGGTAGATCATCCGGGTGTTGGGCCGCAAACGCGCTTCGATGCCCGTGCCGATCGCCGGATCGTAGTACTCGACCTCGACCCCTAGCGCGGTCAACAAGCCATCACAAAATGCGCGGGTCGGTGCATAGACCGAATCGGGCATCAGCAAGTGATCCCTTGGGCCGACCAGCGCCAGCAGGAGCGTGGTGATCGCCGAGAGCCCCGAGGGCATCAGGGCGGCCCGAGCGGCATGGCCGCAGGCCTCGATATCGGTCAGGGCATCGGCCAGCGCCAGCGTCGACGGTGTGCCTGCTGTCCCGTAGGCGGTGGCGTGGTGCTCACCACGCACGGCCGCTTCACCGACGAGGCGCGCCTGTTCGAGTGTCGAAAGCAGCACTGTCGAAGCGCGATGGACCGGGACGTTGGCAATGGCGACCGGGGTATCGAACCCCCGGCCGCTCGCGATCAAGCGGGTGTTGGAGTGAGGCTCACTCACGGTCGCAGCCTGGGAGGGTCAATGAACGGTGGGGGATGGCGCGCCCGGCGCGGATCGAACGCGCGACCCCTGGCTTCGGAGGCCAGTACTCTATCCACTGAGCTACGGGCGCCATGCATCGAGAAGGGCTGAGCCCTCGCCGAAAGTGCGTGAGGATACCCGGTTTCGCGCACCGAGTCACGGCCACACGAACCGCCAGGGATGCGCTGTGAGCAACGGCGAGATCGCTCGCGCAGCCCGAAAGGGCCTGGATTCCCGATAGAATGGCGGGTTTGGAACCAGAGCGGCTGATGACTCCATGAGCGAAGAACACGAAACCCCCATCAAGACCCCGAGGCAACTGATCACGGTCGTCACGCTTGCCTTCGTGGTGCCGGTGCTGATCATCGTGCTGCTGGTGATGTTTGTCGGCGCGACCAAACGCACCGGATCGGGCAGCAACGCGATGACATCCGAGGCCATCGAGGCCCGCATCCGGCCACTCGCGGGATTTGACCTGGTCGATGCCAACGCACCCAAGGTGTACAAGACCGGGGAGCAGGTCTATCAGGGCCAATGCGCGGCCTGCCACGCCCAGGGCGTCGCGGGCGCCCCCAAGTATGGCGATGTCGCCCAGTGGGCGCCACGCCTGCCGAGCGGGCTGGAGAGCCTGCTCAATTCGGTGCTCAAGGGCAAAGGCGCGATGGCTGCTCAGTCGGGTGGCGCCGCATCGGATTACGAACTCGCCCGGGCGGTGGTCTACGTCCTCAATGCCGCCGGTGGCAAATTCGACGAACCGGCCGCGCCCGATCAGGGCAAATAGCGTTTCGACGAGACGGCTGGCTAGCGCGAGGGCTCGCGGGCGCCTCCCGCCTGAGGTCCACTGGCCGCTTCATCGAGCGGCTTCAGCGACTTCGAAGCGAGCAACGACTTGAGCGCGCCCAGGGTTGCCCGGGCGCTTTCCTTGCTCACTGGTGGCGCTTTGAGCGCGCCCGACCCGAGCGCCATTTCAGTGATGAAGCGAGAGGGCTCGCGAGGCTGAACATCGCGCGCGCGCTTGCGCTCGCGGCACCAGCTGAGCGTAAGCGTGCGGCGGGCTCGCGTGACAGCGACATACATCAGGCGGCGCTCCTCCTCGATGCGTTGGCCGTCGGCTGCTCCCTCGCCGAGGGCGACAAGCGGCGCCGAGGCGCCGCGCGCTTCCCCTGCGCCCGGCTTGGTCGGCGCCCGGACAGCGTCAGCAGCCAGCGCTTGCTCGTCCCCATCGGTTGCGCCCAGATGCGGCAGCATCCCCTCCTCGCACCCGACGATGAAGACATGCGGGAACTCGAGCCCCTTGGACGCGTGGATGGTCATCAGCCGAACAGCGTCCGGTTCGTCCTCGCGCCGATCGAGCTGCGTCAGCAGCGCGACCGATTGGGCCAGCTGGGCGAGCGTGGACCCTTCCGCCTCTGCGCGCTTTTTGAGCCAGGCCAGAAAATCGTCGACGTTGCGCGCGCGTGAACTGGCTGTTCGTTCGTCACAGGTCTGCGCAAGCCAGCCCCGGTAATCGATCGCGGCCATCAACTCATCGAGCAGGCCGGCCGCCGGTTCACGGCTCGCGCGCCAGCCGATCCGGTTGATAAATTGGCCAAATTCGCGCAGGGGCTCAAGCTGACGGGCGGCCACGCGCTGCTCGAATCCCGCCTCGAACATCGCGGCAAACATCGATTGACGGCGCTCGCCGGCATACTTGCCCAGCGCTGACAAAGTGGCCGTACCGATGCCTCGCCGCGGCGTGCTGACCGCTCGAATCAGGGCCGGGTCGTCATCGTCGTTCACGAGCAGCCGTAAGTACGCGAGCAGGTCTCGAATCTCGGTGCGCTCGAAAAACGACTGCCCACCCGAAACCAGGTAGGGAATGTTCTCCTTGCGCAGGGCCTGTTCGAGGACCCGTGCCTGGTGGTTGCCTCGATAGAGCACCGCATAGTCGCGCCAGGCGCCACGACGCTCGAATCGATGCGCCTGCAGGCGCATCGCGATCGACTCCGCTTCCGCTTCATCGTCATCACAGGGCACAACGAGCACGGGGTCACCCACCCCGAGTTCGGACCAGAGTCGCTTCGGATGCAGCTTTGGATTTCGTTCAATCAGCCGATTGGCCGCTTCCAGAATGGTACGGGTCGACCGGTAGTTCTGCTCGAGCATGATTCGGCGCAGGTGCGGATAATCGGACTCGAGTCGACGGAGGTTGTCGAGCGTGGCGCCGCGCCAGCCGTAGATCGACTGG
>CAZAVT010000031.1:0-5536 GCA_964488395.1 uncultured Burkholderiaceae bacterium
GCCTGGTTATTGCGCCGCAGGCCACAGCAAGGCGCCCAGGGACCCTCAAAGCCGGAGGCCCCAGGATCGCAGCAAGCCCCGGCGAGCCCTCCAGCCGATACCGGGCCTGGCATGGCCGAGCAAATTCGGGAGGCGCTCGCTGACCGCAGCTACCTCTTCCTGCATCTGGGGTTTTTCACGTGCGGTTTTCACATCGCCTTTCTGATCACGCATATGCCAGGTGAAGTCGAATTGTGCGGCCTGTCCGCCCAGGTTTCTGCCAATGCGATCGCGCTGATTGGTCTCTTCAATATCATCGGCAGCTTGGCGACCGGCGCGCTCTGCAGTCGCTATCGAATGAAATACGTGCTCGCCGCCATGTACGCGAGCCGCGCCGTCGCAATTCTCGTTTACCTTGCGGTGCCCAAGACCAGCCTGACCTTCTACCTCTTTGCGGCGGTGCTCGGGCTCACCTGGCTTGCGACCATTCCTCCAACGGCCGGCTTGGTTGGCAAGCTATTTGGTACACGGTATCTCGCGACGCTCTTCGGCCTCACGTTGCTCTCGCATCAGACCGGTGCGTTCTTCGGTGCCTGGCTGGGCGGATATGCGGTCGATGCAAGCGGTGACTACCGCTGGATGTGGTATGCCGACATCCTGCTGGCGCTGGCGGCCGCACTGATTACGTTGCCGATTCGCGAAGCGGCGCGCCCCACACGGGCGGCCGCTGCAAGCGATCCGGCCTGACCGCGATTCAACTACGACAACTATCATGAGAATTTGGTACCAGAGCCTGATTGCCGAAGGCAGCAACCCCGGCTATTTCAATGGCCTCGCGCAGCGTGCGCATCGGCTCGCACGGCCAGGCGTCGAAGTGCACTTCGCCGGGATGCCGTCAGACACCTACGGCGGCCAGGCGCCAGCCGAGGTGGTCAATCACCCCTATCTGATCTCTCTGCACAAGCAGTTTATTCTCGACAATGCGCTGCGGGCCCAAACCCAGGGCTTTGATGTCTTTGCGATCGGGTCACTTCAGGACCCCGGCCTCGAGGAAGCTCGGTCGCTACTCGACATCCCCGTTGTCGGCT
Source organism: uncultured Burkholderiaceae bacterium (assembly GCA_964488395.1). Lineage (GTDB taxonomy): Bacteria > Pseudomonadota > Gammaproteobacteria > Burkholderiales > Burkholderiaceae_E > SYIM01. Next base: position 1,068 of record CAZAVT010000031.1, read on the forward strand.
ATGGCGAGGCGGCAATGCACTTTGCCTGCCTGCTGTCGAGCCGCTTCGCCGTGCTGGTCTTTCAGCCAGGCTTTGACCAGATGATGGATCGACGCATTAGCGAACTCGGTCTGAGGGAGCGCTCGATTCCGACCGTTCTGGTTGATGCGGCGTTTGCTGATGTCGGGAAAGGTCTGACTCAACCGGCTGAACTCGTCGAGCGTTTCACGGCGGCAGCCAGGGTCGCGATCTCGCGCGGCGCGGAAGCCGTGATTCCCGGTCAGCTTTATCTCAGCGAAGCCATGGCTCGAGCAGGGGTCAACCGCATCGATGAGGCGCCCATCGTCGACGGCCTGACCGCCACCCTCAAGATGGCCGAAGCCATGGCCGATCTGAGTGCCGCTGGCGTGCGAGTCACCCGGCGCGGCTACACCCATGCGCAGCCGACACCATCCATGGTCTCGCATGCACGCAAGATCCACGGACGGCCAATCGACTGAGGCGAATCGTCAAAGCCTTGATCGGTGTTGCTCGGCCTTGGCCGCTGACCGGGGTCTCAATGGGGGCTACTCAGCAGTAGCGCCCGAGAGCCGCACGATTTCGCCCCACTTCGCGCTCTCGTCGCGGATCAGGCGAGCCAATTCCTCGGGCGGTTGCAACATGGGATCGTTACCAAGCTTGGCGAGCGCATCCTTGACCTTGTCCTGCGCCATCACGACGCTGACTCGGCGAAAAAGCAGGTCGACTACAGCTGACGGCATCCGCGCCGGACCCAGCAGGGCATACCAAATCGTAACGTCATAGCCCGGAATACCCGCTTCGGCCACGGTCGGCACCTCGGGCAACTGCGGCGAGCGCACCCGTCCCGTCACAGCGAGCGCGCGGGTCTTGCCTTGCAGCGCGAGCGGCGCGTGGGTCGTAATGTTATCGATCATGAGATCAATACGGCCTGACAGGAAATCGGTGAGGGCCGGCGCGGTTCCCTTGTAGGGCACATGGGTCAGCTTCACACCGGTGGCGGACTCGAGCATGACTGCAGCGAGATGGCTCGAACTCCCGGACCCGGAGGATCCATACGTCAATCCGCCAGGGCGGCTGCGGGCGAGCTCCACGAGCTCGATCATAGTCCGCGCAGGCAGCGCGGGATGGACGACGACGACATTCGGGAAAGAGGCCAGGGTCGCCACAGGCGTGAAATCCGTGAGTGGGTTGTGGCGCAACTTGCTGTAGAGATGCTGATTGATCGCCATCGTACCGGTCGTCGCGAAGAAGAGCGTGTAGCCATCAGGTGCGGCATCGACCACTGCCTGCGCGCCGATCGCACCAGCCGCGCCACCACGATTCTCGACCACCATCGGCTGGCCGAGTTGCTCCGACATCGCAGTGGCGATGATGCGTGCGGTGGCATCGGTTCCGCCTCCCGGCGGGAAGGGAACGATTAACTTGACGGTGCGATCGGGATACTGAGCAAACGCGCAGGGCGACGTCACCAACAGGAGGGCCGCACAAAGGTTGAGGAGGATGTTTCGATACCGCTTCATGATGGGTCTCCGGGAATCGTGACTGGCTTGCCGAGACTGCGACTGGTCATCAGCAAAGCATATCGCAGCAAAGTACCTCGATCGTCAAGCGGATGAATCGGGCCCGGTTGTCGGGCTCGAGGCTCTGCGGTAAGGTTCGCGACGCCCGACTACGGGCGCTTGCAAGCGTGCTTTTGCGAACCGGCTCAGCCATGGAGACCAGTGAATGTCGGCGACGAATGATCCCCTTGCCCGTCGGATACCCCCCGTTCCTGAAACGCTTCTGGACGGCAGCGCGATGCCCACCGCCACCGAGGTCCAGGCGAGACTCGAGGAGTTTCGACGCCGACGCGGATACGTCAACCCGCAGCAGGGGCCCATGGCCTGCGCGCTGCCAAGCGTTGCCGACGGCTACCGGGTGCTCTACAAGGCCTTGGTGCTTGATGAGAAACATCTGCACGCCCTCGAGAAGGAATTCGTCTGGCTCGCGCTTCTCTGTGTGGCTCAGGAAATGGGCGCGCACCACCTGAAGCTGTTTTTCGAGCACGGCGGCAGCGACGATCAGGCCGAGGCCGCCTTTCGAGTCGCCGGCTGGGTTCGCGCGACGGCGGGCTATGAGTTCATCGGCCAATCGTGGCAGGTGCAATTCCCGAGGTTGCCAGCGCGCGTGGCCTACCAACAGGGATTTCGCGCCCTGGCAGGCAGCTTTTCGGATGTACCCCTGGATTGGGCCTGCCTCGCACTGCTTTCCGGTCAGACTGGCGGACGATCAAAATGGGGGGTCGCTGCAGCCCTCGATCTCTGCTACGCCGAGCGGATCAGCGAGGCGAGGATGGCCGAGGCCATGAGCATCGCGATGTGGCCCTGCGGCGCAAACTGCTTTCATGATGCGGCGGGCGTTTGGCTCGAGATGATCCAGCGCGGCGAAGTTGCCGCCTCGGAATCCTTCAAGGCCTGGGCCCAGTTACCCAGTCAGGATGGGATGGAACTCGCCCCTCGCTCGGCCGGCTGACGAAGCGCTCGCATCACCGATCGGTTCGCCTTGCCTCTCGCACCAACCGCGCGAGGTCGCCGTCGGTGCGACCTGGCGCAAACCGATCGCGAATGTAGAGTACGAGCACGGTGAGGTCCTCGTCCGATAGCGACGTGAATTTCGGCATCGATTTATCCGGTGATCCCTCCGGTGGGCGGATGCCGTCCAGGGTCAGCCTGATCAGCGTGCGTGGATCGGGTCCGGTGACCGATGTGGTCAGCGCGAGCGGCGTACTCGAACTGCCAGCGCGGTGACAGTTGCTGCAGGCCTTTGCGAAGACTGCCTCGCCGCGACCGAGCGGCGTATCGGGTGAATGCTGCGTACGGCCGGGAACGAACTCCTTCTGCTGCGCCTGCTTCAGGATCCGCTCCTGATCGCGCGCCTTGTCCGTGCCATCCGTCAGGTAATGAGCGATCGCCTGCACCATGGCCTCCGGTAGCTTGGCGAGTTGATCGACCACGATCTGCATGGGTCCGGCCGCAATGCCGTGATGGGGATGCCGCCCGTCGATCAGATAGTCGAGCATCGCTTGCTCGGTCCAGGTGAGTACTGGCTGGGCCCGAGCACCGATCGCCGGCGAAAAATACTCGCCCGCCCAGCCTCCGGCCAGTGACTCGCCCCGGCGCTCGCCACCGAGACGATTGCGCGGGGAGTGGCAGGCACCGCAGTGGCCAATGGATGCGACGTAGTACGCCCCCTCGTTCCACGTATCGCTGCGACCGGCCTCCGGACGAAAAATGGACTGGTCGTGGAAGAGCCACTTCCATCCCGCCAACAGCGCGCGTTGATTAAACGGGAATGAAAGCTCGTTCGCCCGGTTTGGGGTACTCGCCTCGGGCACGGTACGGAGATAGAGGTAGAGCGCCTCGAGATCCCGGTCAGTGGTCTTCGCGAACTGCGTGTACGGAAAGGCTGGATAAAGGTGCTCGCCGTTACGGCGCACCCCCTCGCGCATGGCGCGCTTGAAGTCCCCGAAGGACCAAGCACCGATGCCGGCTTCTCGATCAGGCGTGATATTGGTGCTAAAGATGCGACCAAAGGGCGTCACGACCGCATGACCTCCCGCGTAAGGCTTGCCGCCGGAAGCGGTGTGGCAGACCTCGCAGTTGCCAAGCCGTGCAAGCGCCTCGCCTCGTTCGAGGAGCGCCTTGTCGACCGAGGCGGTGGTGGCGGCAGGTGGAGTCGCCGCGGTCGCATCCCCAGCGCTCTGCAGCAGGCCCGTGCCCCACCCCGCACCGATCAGCAGCGCAGCCGCAAGGCCCGCCTTCACGACATGCATCGTCTCGCCCCGGATCAACCCAGGCCAGCCTTTACCCGATCGGGCGTCAACGGCAACCGCCGGAAGCGCACGCCGGTGGCGTCGAACACCGCATTGGCCAGCGCAGCGCCCGTGGGCCCCTGCGACGCCTCTCCTGTCCCGAGATAGGGCTGCCCTGGGCGGTCGATCAGTACGACCTCCACCGGCGGACACTCGGCAAAGGTCATGATGGGATAACCCGCCCAGTCGTCCGAGGTGACCCGTGTGTCATCGAACTTGACCTCTTCCTTAAGGGTCCAGCTGAGCGACTGGATGAGCCCGCCCTCGATCTGATTGATGACGCCGTCAGGATTGACCAGATGCCCGCTGTCGGCCGCCGCCACCGCCCGAACCACACGGATCCGACCGTTACGCCGATTGACCTGAACCTCGAGGGCGACCGCACAGTAACCGGCGATGTTCTTGTACCGGGCGAAACCAATGCCTCGGCCATAGCCAGCTCGCTTCTTCCACTGCGACCAGCCAAAGGCCTGCGCGGCCTTTTCAACGACATCCCGGGCGCGCTGATCCTTGAGGGTACGAAGCCGGTAAGCGACCGGGTCGACGCCTGCTGCCGCGGCCAGCTCGTCCATGAAGGACTCGATCGCAAAGACGTTGCCATAGGCACCCAAGCCCCGAG
>CAZAVT010000031.1:5546-16560 GCA_964488395.1 uncultured Burkholderiaceae bacterium
TGATTGGGTGGTTGAGCAGCCGCCTTGACCTGCCATTTGTCATCCTCAGTCTTCTCAATCTTGTCTTGCTCTGCCAGCTTGTCGAGTCGGCGGTTGAAGGTGGACGAGGAGATTTCAAGCTCCTCAATCGCCTCGGCCAGCCACTCTGCATGGCTCAATGGCTTTTCCCCCAGCAGCTCCAAGACATCCTCCTCATCGGCCTTTTTAGGACGTCCAGCTCGTCCATGAAGGGCTCGATCGCAAAGACGTTGCCATAGGCACCCAAGCCCCGAGTCGAGGAAACGCGCAGCGGCATCTCGGTGATGAAGTGGGTCCGCACCTGATGACCCGGAAACTCGTAAAGCGCAATGCCGTTGCGATCCGCGGCGTAGTTGGGCGGGCCGCCGTTCACCGGCACCGGCATCGTAAAGGGCTTTTCAAGGTATCGCGCCGACAACAGGTTGCCGGGCTCTCCGCCAGGCCGCGTGCCGTGCGGCGTCGAGTGAATATCCAGCTCCCAGTCGAGCACATCGCCCTTGTCGTCCACACCGGCACGCGCGCGGATCAGCATGGCCGAGCCATAGGGCTCCCAGCGATGCTCCTGCTCGCGGGTGTACTGCAACTTGACCGGACGGCCTGGCACGGCAACCGCCAGCAAGGCGGCATCTGCAGCGGCATCGTCAGCGCCATTGTGACCGTAGCAACCCGAGCCCTGGGCATGACGGCAACGGACCTTGGCCACCTCCATGCCCAGCATCTTGGCAATGGCCTCACCGGTCTGGAACACGGACTGGCTGTGCGTGTCGATAGTCAATACGCCGTCTGCTCCCATCATGGCAATCGCCGCCGAAGGGCCGATCGAGGCATGCATCTGATAGGGGCGATAGTAGGTCGCCTCGATCACCTTGGTGGGCGTGGGCCCGCCGGTGCGCGGGGTCTTGCGAGTATCGATCACCCGAGCCGGCTTGGTCTCGAGCAGCCATTTCTCCATGCCGTCATGGCCAGGAAGTGCCTTCTCGACCTCCCAGCGGGCCGCCGCCGCGATCGCACCGGCGGCGGCGATCGCCTGTTCCTGCCTGGCTGCAACCACGCCGAGAAAGGAACCATTGCGGATGACCTTGATGACGCCGGGCATCTTCTCGATGGCCGATGTATCGATCGACACCAGACGTGCCTTGTAAGTCGGAGGGCGGACGACTTGGCCATAGACCATACCTTGAGGCCGTAGGTCCTGCACAAAGATCGGTTGCCCCGTGAATTTCGCGGGCAGATCGACACGCGGCACCGACTTGCCGATGTAGCGGTGCTCAGCAAAAGGCTTGGGCTTGACCGCGCCAGTTGCCTCGCGCTCCAGTGACAAGCCCGAAGCGAGTTGCCAGTAAGTCACCGTCGAGCCATCGGCAGCCCGAATGCTGCCGTCGGTCACGGTCAGTGATTCGGCTGGTTTACCAAGGCGCGCAGCAGCCATCTCGAGCAACAGCCCGCGAACCTCAGCCGAGGCCTGCTGAACCGCTGGCGCACAATCGGGCATGGAAAAGGAGCCTGCTGTGACACCCTCGTTAGGCACCTGCGCCGTATCGCCCGAGATGATGCGCACCCGCTCGAATTGGACGTCGAGCTCATCGGCGCAGATCTGCGTGACCGCCGTCAGGATCCCCTGCCCCAGCTCGACCTTGCCGACAAGCAGCGTGACCGTGCCGTCGGCATTGATCCGGAGCCAGGATCTGAGCAAGCGGTGGGCGTTCAGATTACCGGGTAGTCTCGGTTTTGCGGGCGCTGCGGCAGCCGCTTGCGCGAGCGCCTCGGCGGTGGGCATCGAGAAGGCGAGTGCGATGTACCCGCTCGAGGTCAGAAACCGGCGGCGGTTGCGATTGATCGTCGTGCTCATGATCAGGCACCTCCCCGGGCGGCGCGCATCACGGCCCGGACCACACGATTCTGCGTGCCGCAACGGCACAGATTGGTATTGAGGGCCGCGCGGATCTCCGCCTCGCTGGGCTTTGGATTTTGCTCGAGCAGCGCCTCGGCTTGAATGATCATGCCCGCTGTACAGTACCCGCACTGGGCGGCCTGCTCATCAATGAAGGCCTGCTGCAGGCGACTCGGCTTGCCGTTTTCGGTCAGCCCTTCGAGCGAAGTGACCGACTTGCCCGCAACCGACGAAAGCTTGGTGGCGCAGGAGCGGATCGCCTCACCCTCGACCAACACCGCGCAGGACCCACACTGGGACTTGCCACATCCATACTTGACGCCGTTGATCCCCAGATCATTGGCCAGCACGAACAGTAGCGGCGAATCGGCCGGCGCATCCACGCGCACATCCCGACCATTGAGCTTGAAAGCGGTCACGATCGTTTCCTCCCTGGGGCGCGTTCGAATCGACGCGTCAATGGCGATTGTAGCCTTCCAGATGTTCCGGGAATAGGGGCGCCCCGCCCGATCGCGCACACCCGAAAATCCGGCAAAATGCGGTTGTACTTTCGCGCGGATCGGCCTCTCGATCCTTGACCACCGACAGTTCCTGGAGACGCGACCATGATGCCCGTTCGACGCCGACTGATGAGCACTGTGATCACGCTGGCTGCAGCGGCAGCGTATGGCCTGCCCGCAACGGCCCAGGACAACTATCCCTCTCGATCGATCCGCATGATCGTGCCTTTTCCGCCAGGCGGTCCGGTGGACACGATGGCGCGTTTGGTATCCAACCAACTCCCCGATCGACTCGGCCAGCGGATCGTGGTCGACAACCGTCCTGGCGCGGTCGGCACGCTCGGTACGGCGCTCGCAGCCAAGTCACCCGCTGACGGGTATACGGTGATGATGACGATCGGTGCCCACACCATCGTACCGGCGCTGATGGACAAGATGCAGTACGACGCCGAGCGCGACCTGCAGCCGGTCACGTTGCTCGCGAGCGCACCGAACATGCTGGTCGTCAAACCTGAATTTCCCGCTCGCACGCTCGCCGAATTGATCGAGATGGCGCGGCGTGAGCCGGGCAAGTACACGTACTCTACGGCGGGCAGCGGTAGCACCACCCACGTCATGACCGCGATGCTGGCACAAGCCGCCGGCGTCTCGCTGATTCATGTGCCTTTTCAGGGTGCCGCGCCGTCGCTGCAGGCGGTGCTTGGCGGGCAGACCGACCTGAATGCTGCGGTATCGACCACGGCGGCACCGATGCTCAAGGCCGGGAAGCTGCGCGCGCTTGCGATCGTCTCGCCCAAGCGCTCGGCGTTGTTTCCTGAGGTACCGACCTACGCTGAGCTGGGTTATCCCGGCGTGCGGGGGGACAGCTGGATCGGGCTGTTCATGCCGGCTGGTACGCCGCGAGCCATCGTGGATCGCTGGCACCAGGAACTGACACGCTTCATGCAACTGCCCGATACGGTCGAGAAACTGGTCTCGCTCTCGCTTGAGCCCGTGGTCGAAGGCCCAGACGCTTTCGCCGTTCGGATCCGTGCCGAACTGAAGGACTTCGGCGATCTGGCAAGCAAGGTTGACCTGAAAGGCCAATAAGTCCTGTCGGCTCAGCGGCCAACCTGCGCGCCGGCCGCGCCAGCGGCGTGCTCTGCTGCAAGGAAGCCGAAAATCATCGCGCTGCCAATCGAGGCGCCCCCCTGGTAGCCCACTCCCGTATCGGCTGGAGCAGCCGTATTGCCGCAGGCATAGAGCCCCTCGATCGCTTGGCCGCGCACGTGCATCACTTCACCGTGATGCCCGGTCAGCACACCTGCACTCACCATGCCACCGACCCGCAACCGAATTGCGTAGAAGGGCGGCAGGTCGAGCGGCGCCAGCTGGCTGCTGCGCGCAGCCCCCTTTTCCGCGCCCGCGGTACTACGTGAGAAAGCTGACGACCAAAATCCGGATCGTGGCCTTCGCGAGCGTGGTCATTAAAACGCGCCACGGTCGACTCGAGCCCGACCGGATCAACGTCGATCGAGCGAGCGAGTTCGGCCAATGAACCGGCTCGATCGATCCAGTCGGGCACTGGTGCTCCAGGCGCCCCGCCAACGACTGAATAACGCTGCCGATGCCGATCATCGAAGATCATGTAGGCCGGAAGGTTGGCGAAGCGGTGGCGGGTCGAGTCGAAAGCCTGGAATGCATGGATCACCTTCTGAAACAGCGACTCATCGCAGAATCGTTGGCCATCGCGATTGACGGCAATCGCACCCGGATAGGGCATCCCATGCAGGCCGATCGAGAAAAATTCGTCGTTGCGACTGGCGACTGCGCAACCGACCAATTTGCGGTAGCCGATAAATTGCCGCACCGATTTCGGTCGCCATGATCATGCCATCGCCCGTATTGGTCGGGGCAAAGGAATTGAGCCAGTCAGGGAGCCCCTCGAAACGCCTCACCAACTCGGCATTGCCCTCGTAGCCACCGGTCGCCAACACCACACCACGATGCGCCCTGATGGTTTGGCCATCGGTCGTGTGCACTCCACAGACCCGGCCCGCTTCGAGGATCAGCCGTGCGACGCCGCATTCGACGCGCAGCTCCACGCCCAGAGCGATACCCGCCCTCAGCAATTGCGCGACCAGGCCCTGCCCCGCTGCGAGCAGCCCGCGCTTGCGGCGGCGCTCGAGTTCATCCGGATCCCAATTCATGCGGTTACCAAATCCACCCCAAGCGATCACATCGCCCCAGGTGACGCCGGGCGGGATGTAGTGCGCAGGGCGCAGGAGATTGGCCCAGGGGCCGAGCTCGGACCGCGGGATCGGTTGAGCCTCGACCATTCGACGCCCATCGGGACAGCTGCCAGCGGCTGTGGGATGAAAGATCTCGGGTAGCCCGATCGTCAGCTGCAGCGCAACGCCGAGCTCCCGGAACCGATCGACCGCTCGCGGCGCGGCCCGCACGTGCGTTTGCAGCAGATCGTCGAACGCCGCATCGCCCGCAACGTAGCGGGCATAGGCAAGACCAGCTTCGATGCTGTCAGCGAGCCCAGCCTCGCGGGCTAACGAGTTGGCAGGGGCCCAGAGCGTCCCATAGGACGTCGCAGTACCACCGCCGATCTGCGCGCCCTTCTCGAGCACGCAGACCTTCAGACCGCGACCGGCCGCCGTCAGGGCGGCAGCAAGCCCGCCCGCACCGGAGCCCGCGACGATCAAATCGAATTCGCTTGCTGTTTTGCTGCCCATGCTGCTCTCCGGACCGACCAGTCCCGTTACTTTACCTCGGGCGTCACGCCGCTCGCCGCCGCAAAGGCACTCAGGGCAGGCTCGATCCAGGCTCCTCGGCCATCAGAGAGAGATTCGAGGCAAGTGCAGTCCTACGATGGGCATCAGCTCGCGGCAGGAGACGCTCGAAAAAGAATCGGGCGAGATGCAGTTTCGACTGGTAAAACCCGACGGGATGCTCACGGGAGTCGGCCGCGAGCGCCGCTTCGGCCCGCTCGGCGATCAGCGCCCAATGGTGAGCCATCATCACCCAGCCGGAATACATCAGGAAGTCAACACTCGCAGCACTGACCGTATCGCGGTCACGTCGAGCGCGTGCCATCAAGCGCAGCGTGAGGAGGTTCCATTCGAGAGCCCGCGCAGCAAGGATGCGCGCGCGCCGGCCGCGCTCGCCCCCGGCAACCAGACGAGGACGAGCGAGCGCCCACATCATGGCGGTGAATTCCCGAACGCACGCACCGCGGGTGGTGAGCAGCACCTTACGGCCCAGCAGATCCAGGGCCTGAATGCCCGTCGTCCCTTCGTAGAGCGTCGCAACCCGGGCGTCACGAAGGATCTGTTCAACACCTTGCTCACGAATGTAACCATGTCCTCCATAGACCTGAATGGCCAAATGCGCGGCCTCGACCCCCATTTCGGTCAGGAAGCCCTTGAGGATGGGCGTGTAAAAACCCAATTCGGCGTCGCAGTGGGCCGCCGCCTCGCGATCCCCCTTTCGCTCCGCCTCGAACATCCGATCGGCGATCTGGGCGGCCGCGTAGACCATGGCCCGTCCGCCTTCTGCAATCGCTTGTTGGGTCAGCAGCATCCGTCGGATATCGGGGTGACAGATCAGACGATCAGCCGGCTCGTGCGGATCCTTGGTTCCTGAAAGCGACCGCATCGATCGGCGCTCGCGGGCATAGTCCAGTGCCGTTTGAAAAGCACGCTCCGCATGACAGATCCCCTGAATGGCCGTGCCGATCCGCGCGATATTCATGAAGGTGAACATCGCCTCCAGACCCTTGTGCGGCTCGCCGAGCAGAAATCCCTCTGCATCCTCGAAATGGAGGGTTGCGGTGGCGCTGCCAGCGATCCCCATCTTGTGCTCGATGGACCCGCATTGCACCGCATTGCGCTCGCCAAGCCGACCCTGGGCGTCGACTCGACGTTTAGGGACGACGAAGACGGAAATGCCACGGGTGCCCATGGGCGCATCCGGAAGGCGTGCGAGGACGATGTGAACGATGTTCTCGGTCAGATCGTGATCGCCGCCCGAGATGAAGATCTTGGTGCCACGAATCGAGTAGCTGCCATCGGGTCGTGGCATCGCACTAGTGCGAATCCGTCCAAGATCGGACCCACATTGCGGCTCGGTCAGGCACATCGTGCCCGTCCAGGCGCCACTGACGAGTGGCGGGAGAAAGCGCGAGCGCGCGACGGGGTCGGCGTACTTGAGGAGCGTACTGATACAGCCGACCGTGAGCCCGGGATACATGGCGAAGGCCCAGTTCGCAGCCCCCATCATTTCAGCCTTCAACAGATTCAGCGACATCGGCAGCCCCTGCCCACCGTACTCCGAAGGCCAAGAGAGGGTTTGCCAGCCATCGTTGACGAACTGCTGATACGCCTCTTTGAATCCACTCGGCGTACTCACGTTTCCGTCCGGGTCGCGCCGACAGCCCTCGCGATCGCCGATTGCATCGAGTGGCCAAAGCACTTCCTCGCAGTAGCGTGCCCCCGCGTCGAGGATGGCGTCGACGACATCGGGCGAGGCCTCGCCTTGCCCCAGGGTCTGGTAATGCCCTGGGTAGTCGAAGACCTCGTTCATCAGGAAACGCATGTCATGCAGGGGCGCTCGGTAGGCTGACATCGCTCAACGCTCCAGAATCGCAACGACACCCTGCCCACCGGCGGCACAGATGGAAATCAGCCCTCGCCCACTGCCTCGGCGGGCGAGAAGCTTGGCGAGGGTCGCGACGATCCGCCCCCCGGTCGCAGCGAAGGGATGACCCGTCGCGAGCGAACTTCCGCAAACATTGAGACGCGCGCGATCGATGGCACCGAGCGGCTCGCTCAGGCCCAGGCGATCCCGGCAGAAGACCGGATCCTCCCAGGCCTTCAAAGTGCAGAGCAGCTGCGCGGCAAAGGCCTCATGAATCTCGTAGAAATCAAAGTCCTGCAGCCTCAGCCCATGTCGCGCCAGGAGCCGAGGAACCGCATAAGCAGGCGCCATCAGCATGCCCTCGATCACACGGGGCTGAGACGGTTCGTTCGTCGAAGCCGCTGTCCCAGCTTGGCCGAAAAAGTCGACGCTCGCCGACTCGAAATCACGGATCCAGGCGAGCGGCTCCAGCCTGCGGCTGCGCGCCCAGTTCTCGCTCGCGAGCAGGACAGTGGAGGCACCATCGGTCAACGCCGATGAATTGCCGGCGGTCAGCGTGGCCTCCGCTGCCGCCACCCCTCGCGGGAAGGCGGGCCTGAGCGCCGAGAGCTGCTCGATCCTCAGTCCTGGCCTCAGGATCGTGTCGCGCCGCACGCCGGCAAAGGGCGTCATCAGGTCATTGAAAAAACCTTCTTCATAAGCCCGCTCAAGACGTTGATGGCTGGCCAATGCGATCTGGTCCTGCTCGTCTCGCGACAAGTTCCAATCGCGCGCCGTCCGCTGCGCGTGCTCACCCATCGAGAGCCCTGTGCGTGGCTCGGCGATCCGCGGGAACTCCAGCTTAAAGAGCATGCGGGGCCGCAGACGGGCGAGTGCGGCAAGCCGCTGGCCGTGCGAACGAGCCCGGTAAAGATCGAGGAGGATGGCTCGCAGCCCCTCGTTAATGCCGATCGGCGCATCGGAATTCGTGTCGACCCCGCAGGCGATGCCGCAATCGATCCGTCCGACCATGATGCGGTCCGCCACCAGCGCCACTGCGTCGAGCCCTGTTCCGCAGGCGCGCTGCAGGTCGATCGCCGGCGTTTCGGGCGACAGGGTCGTCGAGAGCACAGACTCTCGAGTCAAATTGAAATCGCGCGAGTGTTTGACGACCCCACCACCCGCCACCTCACCGAGCCGTTCGGCAGTCAGGCTAAACCGATCAACGAGGCCCTGTAGCGCCGCGGTCAGTAACTGCGTCGCCGTCGCCTTTGAGTAGGCGGTGTTGGACCGTGCGAATGGCAGGCGATTGCCCCCCAGAACGGCGACCGGACGGATTGAATTCATGCTGTCGTTTCCTCGCGGCGATCGGTCACCGCTTCAAGCTTGGCGCGCAAATGAACCCGCTCGCCTTTCAGATCCCGAAGTTCGAAGACGGGCTCGAAGGGCGAGGCAAATGCAGCCCACACGCCCACCCTCGAGGCGGTGATCGTGCCAGGATGGGCGCGATCGAGAGCCGCGAGCGAGCGGGCCAAGGACCAGAGGCCGTGCGCAATGCTGCGTTCAAACCCCAGCAGGCGAGCGGCCCATGACGAGAGATGGATGGGATTGAAGTCACCCGAAATCGGCGCATAGCGTCGGCCGATGCCAAGCGGCGCATCAAACTCGTCCAAAAGGGACAGGCCCGCCAGCTGATCCCCCCCCCCGCGTCGAGGGACGATCTCATACTCATCCCAATCCGGACCGAAGGCGTCCTGCACGCCCCGCCGCAAGAAGGTCTGTCGAGCCTGCCAGACGCGTTGCTCCCCGCGGAGTATCCCCAGGTTCACGCTGAAGACCTGGCCCTTCGGGTGGCGGCTCAAGGTTCCGGCCTCGAGCGTCATCTGCAAGTCATCATCGACCGAGATCGACGTGAAGGCGTCAATCTCGTTGGCAAGGTGGACCATGCCCATCGCCGGCCACGGACAATCGCTGGAACTCAGATAGCGCAGCAGCAGCGGGAATCCGAGCAGTTGTGGATAGAGAAGCGGGAGCCGCCCGGGATCGAAGTTCAGGTCGCAGATCGCTGCGTAGGCTTGGACATGCCGAGGGTCCAGGCGTACCCGATCGACCCGCCAGACGCTGGGCCCGAAGGTCGAATGAGTTGAGCGACGATGGCTCAACGACCGGGCCGCAAGGCGCAGCAGCGTCGGCCAGCGTGACGGGAGACACTCGAGCTTGTGCAGGCGCTCAGAACCTGATGCGAGGCCGGACGCAGACGGCAATGGCCTCAAGTCAGGCACCGATGAGGCTCTGGCCGCACACGCGGAGCACTTGTCCATGGACGCCAGCGGCTGCGGGACTGGCCAGCCAAGCCACCGCCTCAGCCACGTCGATCGGCTGCCCACCCTGCGCCAGCGAATTCATCCGCCGCCCGGCCTCACGGATCAAGAACGGCATCGACGCCGTCATCGCGGTCTCGATGAAACCAGGCGCCACGGCATTGAAGGCAATGTCAGCGGCGCCCCATCGACGCGCACTCGCTTCGACCATTCCAATCAATCCGGCCTTGGACAGGGCATAGTTGGTCTGGCCTCGATTGCCAGCAATCCCGGCAATCGACGACAGGACCACACAACGCGAGCCGCCCTTCAAGGCGCTGGCCTGCCGCAACGCTTCGTCGATGGCAAGCGGCGCGGTGAGGTTGACGGACAGCACCGAATGCCAGCGCTCGGGGCGCATGCGCGTGATCCGTCGATCCTGCGTGATCCCCGCGTTATGCACGACACCATCCCAGCGCCCGTCAGACAGAGCCGTCTGAGCGAGTTGATCGGCGGCATCCGCTGAGGTGAGATCGAGGGCCACTGCGCGCCCACCGATTCGTCGCGCTAGCGCCTCAAGCGTGTTGGCATGCTGCGGCAGGTCGACGCAGACCACCCGAGCGCCATCACGCGCCAGCGTCGAGGCGATCGACTCGCCGATCCCGCGGGCCGCTCCGGTGACCATGATGGTTCGGTCTCGCAGGGGTTGCTCGAAAAGCGTAATGCCGCAATCCGCAGGTCCACGGGCAACACGAATCACCTGCCCCGTGATGTAGGCACTGCGCGGGGACAGCACGAAACCCAAGGGACCCGCGAGTCCGACCTCGGCCCCCTCATCGAGTTGCAGCAACTGGACGGTCGAACCGCCGCCGACTTCCTTCGCGAGCGAACGCACAAAACCTTCGAGCCCGCGCTGCATCGCGGCATGCGCCAGCCGCCCGCAGCCATCGGGCCGCCTGCCCAGGAGGACCAGGCGCGCACAGGGCGTGAGCTTGGGGATCGACTCCTGAAAAAAGGCATGCAGTGCCGCACTCGCTGCGGGATGGTCGAGCTCGGTCGCATCGAAGATCAGGGCTTTCAAGCGGCCAGCAGGCCCCTGTGCAACCCGCCAGGGGCCCGACATCAGGCCCGCGGCATTGGCAAACGCCGTCCAGCCGGGGACGCTGCCGTGAGCCAAAGAATCGATCCGAAGCACCCGACAGGCTTCGACCAGGGCCGGAATGACGCCAATCGCTTGCGAGGCGGCGCCGATCAGCACCTCGCCCTGAAGCACCGGCCAGTGGGCTTGAAAACGCTCGAGCATTCGCGGTCGAGGCAGACCGAGCCAGCCGGCGAGCTTGGCGCCCAGGGGCGAATTCACGAGGGTGAGGTAGCGGTCGGGCATCAGCGTCAGTCATCCACAGGTCAGGGGCCCATGGTACAGCGGGCCGGCTGAACGCCGCATAGATAACCCAACCGCAATCCGTACTGCGTCATCCTGTACCGCTACTCGACTCCTGCTGGCTGATCGGGCCGCAGCCGGCATGAGTCGCAAGATCCATGCACTGCGTTTAGCATAGAAGCGAATCAAACCATTCATCACCGCCTGCAGCAGTCCCGCCCGGGCGTCCAAGGAGTCTCGCCGATGATTCACCCTACCCGACGTGGAAGCCTTTTTGCCGCGACGATCCTGGGCACCAGCATGCTGACGCTGCTGCAAA
>CAZAVT010000032.1:0-5549 GCA_964488395.1 uncultured Burkholderiaceae bacterium
TCGGGGCCGCGCGCGCGGGGGAGCGCAACGGCCGGGGCGATTTGCTCGATCTCCCCGCGCCCGAAGAGGCCGCCTTCCCCGGCGTGCGGGTTGAGCCCCGCCACGGCGATTCGCGGCTGGGCGATCCCGGCTTGTCGCAGCGCCTGATCGGCAATCTGAATCGTGCGCAGAATCAGCTCGGGTTGCACGCACTCAATCGCCTCGCGCAGGGCCATATGAATGGTGACCAACACTACGCGAAGGCTGTCGTTGGCGAGCATCATCCGCACTTCAGCCCCGCCGGCGAGCTCTGCAAGCAGTTCGGTGTGTCCCGGATAGTCGTGCCCTGCGGCCTGAAGGGCGGCTTTGGAGATCGGTGCGGTCACCAGCGCGCTCAGTCTGCCCTCAAGGGCGAGTTGCGTGCCGTGAACGATCGCTTGCCAGGCGGCGTGTCCGGCGCGTGCGTCGATCGCGCCATGCGCGAGATCGGCGGGTACCGCACCCGAGTCGATGACCGTCGAAGGCTGCGGCAGGCCCAGCCGGCGGGCCTGCTGCCCCAGCCAGCCAGGGTCGCCGATCACCACCAGCGCGATTTCTTTGTCGAGTGCGGCACAGGCCTTGAGGACGATCTCAGGCCCGATGCCTGCCGGGTCACCCTGGGTGATCCCGATGGGTGTGCGAGGGTCGGGGCGCATGGTGGGGGAGGGTCCGGGGTCGAGTCAGAATGCGCCCAAGCGTTCGGACAGCGCGCGTCCGAGTCCGAGCGTGGCGGTGAGCAGTTGCTGTCGACGCCGGGACGAGAGACCGGCCTTGATCACGCTCACCGCGACCGCGGCGAGTGCTTCGGGCTGGCTTGCACAAAAGACGGGCACCCCCAGGCACAGCATGCCCTCGGCCGTCTCTTCATCATCGATGGCATAGCCCTGTCGGCGAATCTCGGACAAGCGCCGCTGCAGCACCGAGGCCTCGCCGATGCTGTGGCGGGTGAGGCGCACGAAGGGTGCTTCGAGGAAGGGTCCAAGGCGTGCTGCCGGCAAGGTGGCGAGCAAGGCCTTGCCGGTCGCGGTGCAGGTGGCGGGTAGCCGGCCGCCGACTTTGAAGTTCACTGCAAGTGGGCGGCTGCCCTGGCGGCAGGCAAGGTAGAGCACCTCCCTGCCATCGAGGACGGCGAGCATCACGGTTTCGTCAGAGAGTGGACCCGGCGTGGCGGTCTGATCCACAAAGGCGCCGGTCACATCGGATTGCACGGAGTAGGCGCTGGCCCACTGCAGCGCCCGCGGCCCGAGTACGAAACTGCCGTCGGCATCTCGGCGGGCCAGGTTCTGTCCAACGAGGGTGGCGAGCAGTCCATGGGCGCTGCTTTTGGGCAGTCCCAGGTCGCGCGCCAATTCGGCAAGCGACATGGGCCGCCGGGAATGCGCCAGCGCGTCCATGATGTGAATGGCGCGTTCCACGGCAGGCACCGGTCGCGGACCGGCGGGTGCCGGGTGGGTATCGGACAGGATTGACAGGGTCGGCAACGCGAATCACCATGGCGGTTGTTCAGGCCATGGAATTGTCGTTCAGCGGGTTGAACGACGTCATGGTTGGTGCATTGAATCCGAAACCGAACGGAGATGCAAGTGGCTACCGATCATTCGCTCTCGCAGGACTGTGTTGCGCACTGGATCGATGGGCGCATGACGGTGTCCAGGCCCGAGTCGCGTCGAGCACCGGTGTTCAATCCGGCCCGCGGCGAGGTGGCGCGCGAGGTGGCGCTCGCCGGCCCCGCCGAGGTGGACCAGGCCGTGGCGAGCGCTGCGGCCGCGGCCCCGGGCTGGGCAGCCACACCGGTCTTGCGCCGAGCCCGGGTCATGTTCCGATTCAAGGAGATCGTCGAGCGTCATGTCGACGAGCTGGCGGCACTCATCACGGCCGAGCATGGCAAGGTTTTCTCCGACGCCCAGGGTGAAATCACCCGCGGCCTGGAGGTGGTCGAGTTTGCCTGTGGGATCCCCCAGTTGCTGAAGGGTGAGTACACCGAGCAGGCGGGTACGGGCATCGACATGTACAGCCTGCGCCAGCCACTGGGCGTCGCGGTGGGGATCACCCCGTTCAACTTTCCGGTGATGGTCCCCATGTGGATGTTTCCGGTGGCAATCGCCTGCGGCAATACCTTCGTGCTCAAGCCCTCTGAGCGCGACCCGTCTCCGGCCCTCCTGATGGCCCGCTGGCTGAAGGAAGCGGGGTTGCCTGATGGCGTCTTTAACGTTGTTCAGGGCGATCGCGAGGCGGTCGATGCGTTGCTGGCTCACCCGCAGGTCGATGCCGTGAGCTTTGTCGGTTCCACGCCGATCGCTCGCTACATTCATGAGACCGCCAGCCGGCACGGCAAGCGTGTTCAGGCCTTGGGGGGCGCGAAGAACCATATGGTGGTCATGCCGGATGCCGATCTTGATCAGGCGGTCGATGCGCTGATTGGTGCTGCTTATGGCTCTGCGGGCGAGCGATGCATGGCGATATCGGTGGCCGTGGCCGTCGGCCCGATCGCGGATCGTCTGGTGGCGCGTCTGGCTGAACGGGTTCCGCAGATCAAGATGGCCGACGGTATGGATCCTGGTGCCGAGATGGGTCCGCTGGTGACCCGTGCGCATGCGGACCGGGTGCTGGGCTTCGTCGAGGAGGGCATTGCCGAGGGCGCCAAGCTGGTGGTCGACGGGCGCGCGCGTGCGGTTGCTGGCCGTCCTCAGGGGTTTTTCGTGGGCGGGTGCCTTTTTGATCGGGTCAGCCCTCAAATGCGCATCTACCGCGAGGAGATCTTTGGCCCCGTGCTGTCGGTGGTGCGGGTGGACGATTTCGAGCAGGCGCTTGAGCTCGTGAATGCGCATGAGTTTGGCAATGGCTGTGCGATCTTCACCCGCGAAGGCGATGCGGCGCGTGAATTCGCGAACCGGGTGCGTATCGGCATGGTCGGCATCAACGTGCCGATCCCGGTGCCGCTTGCCTTTCATTCGTTTGGTGGCTGGAAGGCCTCGCTCTTTGGCGATCATCACATTCACGGTCCGGAAGGGGTGCGCTTTTACACCCGATACAAGGCGGTGACGCAGCGTTGGCCCGCGGGCATCCGTGCGGGTGCCGAGTTTGTCATGCCGACGATGAAATGAGCGATCGGTCGGTCGCGTAAGCGTCGTGCAGGCTTGAGTGAGAGGGAGAGCTTCGATGAATAGCCCGGTTCAATTGCAAGATCGCACGCTTTTGGTCGAGCGTGGGCTGATCGACGGTCAATGGGTTGCGGCTGAGGCGGGGGCGACATTTCCCGTGACGGATCCGGCCTCCGGTGAGGTGCTCGCGCAGGTTCCCGACATGGGTGCGGTTGAGACGCTCCGTGCGATCGACGCTGCCGAGCGCGCGCTGGCCGCCTGGCGGGCTCGCACTGCCAAGGATCGGGCGGCCGTGCTGCGTCGCTGGTACGAGTTGATCATCGCCCATGCCGATGACCTGGCCATGTTGATGACTCGCGAGCAAGGCAAGCCCCTGGCTGAGGCGCGTGGCGAGGTGGTTTATGGTGCCTCCTTCGTGGAATGGTTTGCCGAAGAGGGCAAGCGAGCCTACGGTGAAGTGGTGCCTACCTACGCGACGGATCGCCGCGTGTTGGTGCTCAAGCAGCCGATCGGTGTGGTGGGCGCCATCACCCCTTGGAATTTCCCGATCGCGATGATCACGCGCAAGGTGGCGCCTGCGCTCGCAGCGGGCTGTACGGTGGTTGCCAAGCCCGCGGAGTCGACGCCCCTTTGCGCGCTCGCGCTGGCGGTTCTCGCCGAACGGGCGGGTGTGCCGCCTGGCGTGTTCAATCTGGTGACCGCCGATGGTGCGCGCGCACCTGAAGTCGGACAAGCGTTGTGCGCCGACCCGCGGGTTCGAAAGATCTCGTTCACGGGGTCGACCGAAGTCGGCCGGATCCTGCTGAAGCAGAGCGCGGGCACAGTGAAAAAGCTATCGCTGGAGCTCGGCGGCAATGCGCCTTTCATCGTCTTCGACGATGCGGATCTCGACGCGGCGGTCGAAGGGGCCATTGCCTCCAAGTATCGCAATGCCGGTCAGACCTGCGTGTGCGCCAACCGCATCTATGTCCAGGACGCGGTCTACGACGCTTTCGCGAGTCGGCTGGCCGCTCGCGTGGCAGGCCTCAAGGTTGGTGCTGGGACCGAGCCGGGCGTGTTGATCGGGCCCCTGATCGAGCCCGCCGCGCTCGCCAAGGTCGAGGAGCACGTGGCCGACGCGCTGGACCTGGGTGCGCGGGTCCTGGTCGGTGGCGCACGGCATGTGCGGGGCGGTCTGTTCTACAGCCCGACCGTGCTGGCCGATGTGACCCAGTCGATGAAGGTGGCGAGCGAGGAGACCTTTGGTCCGGTGGCCCCGCTGTTTCGTTTTCGCACCGAGGCCGAGGCGATTGCGATGGCCAATGCCACCGAGTTCGGGCTTGCCGCCTATTTCTATTCCCGTGACCTGGCTCGGGTCTTCCGGGTGGCCGAGGCGCTCGAGTCTGGGATGGTGTGCGTCAACAGCGGCATGCTCTCCACGGAAGTTGCGCCATTCGGGGGGGTCAAGCAATCCGGGCTGGGCCGGGAAGGCGCCCGTCAGGGGCTGGACGAATATCTCGAGTTGAAGTATCTCTGCCTGGCCGGGCTCTGAGCGTTCGCGGGAAAAGCCGGCGAGACCCTGTTCGGGAGAACGATCCATGAGAATCCGCGCTGCGGTGTTGCGCTCCATCGGCCTGCCGCCGCCCTATGCCCAGAGTCGCCCCCTGTCGATCGAGGAGGTTGAGCTCCAGCCTCCCGGGCCCGGCGAGGTGCTGGTGCGGATCCGGGCGGCGGGCCTTTGTCATTCGGATTTGTCGGCGATCAATGGCGATCGCCCCTGGCCCTTGCCGATCGTCGTAGGCCATGAGGCGGCTGGGGAAGTGGTCGAGCTGGGTCAGGGCGTCACCCACGTCTCGGTCGGGGATCATGTGGTGATGATCTTCAGGCCGTCCTGTGGCGTCTGCGCGAGCTGCTCGGTCGGTCGCCCGGCTTTGTGCATCCCGGGTGGCGAATCGAACGGGGCCGGCGCACTGCTCGGGGGCTACCGACGACTCGCCCGGGTCGCTGATCATGACCCGTCCGCTGCGGCCGGTGACCGTCTGCTGCACCATCACCTGGGATGTTCGGCCTTTGCCGAGTACGCGACGGTGTCGCAGCGATCCCTTGTGAGGGTTGATCCCGCGCTCGACTGGCACGAGGCGGCGCTCTTTGGCTGCGCGGTCATCACGGGCGCCGGGGCCGTCATTAACACCGCGCGGGTGCCCGCCGGAGCGAGCGTTGCGGTGGTTGGCCTGGGCGGCGTCGGCTTTGCCAGCCTGCTTGCTGCGCGTGCAGCCGGCGCGCGATCGGTGATTGCCGTCGATCGGCTCGAATCCAAGCTCGCTGTTGCGCGCGAGCTCGGAGCCACCGATTGCATCAATGCCAGCGAGCCTGACGCACTGACTCGCTTGCGGGACCTAACCGGGGGCGGCGTTGACTTTGCGTTCGAGATGGCCGGTAGCGTCGCGGCGC
>CAZAVT010000032.1:5559-10770 GCA_964488395.1 uncultured Burkholderiaceae bacterium
TTCGCGTATCGGGCGACTGCGCGCGGGGGCACGACCGTGACGGCAGGCCTGCCGAACCCGGCCGCGTTGTGGCCCCTGCAGGCGGTGTCGCTGGTCGCGGAGGAGCGCACGCTCAAGGGGAGCTACGTCGGATCGAGTGTTCCGTCGCGCGACATCCCGAGGCTGGTCGCACTTTACCGGGGGGGCCTGTTGCCGGTCGATCGGCTGCTCTCCGAGCGGATCGGTCTCGATGACATCAACGAGGCGTTTGATCGCCTGGCTGCCGGAGCGTCCATCCGGCAGGTGATTCTGATGTGAGCCTGCAAGGGCGCCGATTCCCCTGGAGCCGATGGCTTTGAGCAAAGAGAACTTCGATTACGTCGTGGTCGGTGCGGGGACCGCGGGCTGTCTGCTGGCCAACCGTTTGTCGGCTGACCCGACGGTGCGGGTGCTTCTGCTCGAGGCGGGCGGACTGGATAACTACCTCTGGATCCATATTCCGGTCGGCTATCTCTACTGCATCGGCAACCCCCGCACCGACTGGTTGTATGAGACCGAGCCGGAGCCCGGGCTGGCAGGCCGCGCGATCCGCTATCCGCGGGGCAAGGTGCTCGGCGGATGTTCGTCGATCAACGGCATGATTTACATGCGGGGCCAGCGAGGTGATTACGACGGCTGGGCTGCGCAGGGCAATCCGGGTTGGGCGTGGGACGAGGTCTTGCCGTGGTTTCGGCGCCATGAGGATTACCACCGGCTCGATGCCGGCGGCGTTGATCCTCTCCACGGCCATGGTGGCGAATGGCGGGTGGAGCGACCGCGGGTGCGCTGGGAGATCCTGGATGCCTTTCAGCGAGCGGCGGCGCAGGCAGGGATCGAGCCCAGCGAGGATTTCAACCGCGGTGACAACGCGGGATGCGGATATTTCGAGGTCAATCAGCGCCGGGGGGTTCGCTGGAACGCGTCCAAGGCCTTCCTGCGGCCCGTGCGTCACCGCCCGAATCTCAAGATCCTCACCGGTGCGACGGTGACCCGTCTCTGTTGGTCGTCGACGGATTCGCGGCGGATCGATGGACTGGAGTATCGATTAGGCGGGCCTTCTGGCGAAAGTAAGCACGTGCTAGCATCGCGCGAGGTGGTGCTCTCGGCCGGTGCGATCGGTAGTGTGCAGTTGTTGCAGTGTGCAGGGATCGGTGAGCCGGACCTGCTCGGGCAGGCGGGCATCGCCGTGCGGCACCGCCTCGACGGGGTGGGTGCCAATCTGCAAGATCATCTGCAGTTGCGCATGATCTATCGGATCACCGGCGCACCGAGTCTCAACCAGCGTGCTCGTCACTGGTGGGGTCGGGCGGCCATGGGTCTTCAATATGCGCTGACCCGAAGCGGGCCGTTGGCGATGTCGCCCAGTCAGCTGGGCGCCTTTGCACGTTCGTCACCCGAGCTCGATCGACCTGATCTGGAGTACCACGTCCAGCCGCTGTCGCTCGATCGTTTCGGCGAGCCCTTGCATGATTTTCCAGCTTTTACCACATCGGTCTGTCATCTACGTCCGAGCTCTCGGGGCACGGTCCGGGTCGCCAGTCCCGACCCTTTTGCGGCGCCTCGCATCGCGCCGGCTTATTTGTCGACGCAAGCGGATCGTGAGGTCGCGGTCAGGGCGATTCAGCTGACCCGACGCATTGTTTCCTCAAAGGCCCTTCAGCCGTATCGGCCGCAGGAGTATCTCCCTGGTGAGTCGATCCAGGGTGAGGCGGCGCTCGCGCTGGCTGCGGGTCAGATTGGCACCACGATCTTTCATCCCGTGGGGACCTGTCGAATGGGGCCAGCGGACGATCCTGCTGCCGTGGTTGATGCCCGGCTCAGGGTGCACGGGGTCCGGGGGCTGCGGGTGATCGATGCGTCGATCATGCCGACCATTACCTCGGGCAATACGAATTCGCCGACCTTGATGATTGCCGAGAAGGGCGCTGCGATGATGCTGGAAGACGCGCGTGCATCGGATCGGGCTTGAGGCGCGCAGGGCGATGGCGTTGCGCGCGTGGCATGCGGTCATGAGGGCTTTGTTCTCGGGGCTCGACATGGCAGTGAGTTGCGCGCGGCGCCGCGCTGATGGATTCTGTCGATGTCGTGGTGGTGGGGGCCGGCGTCGTCGGGATCGCTGTTGCGCGAGCGCTGGCCCTGCGAGGTCTGCAAGGGGTCATCATCGAACGTGAGTCGTGGATGGGCACGCACACCAGCTCTCGCAATAGCGAGGTGATCCATGCGGGGCTCTACTATCCGCCGGGTTCGCTGAAGGCGCGATTTTGTGTTGAGGGGCGGGAGCGCCTGTACCGGTATTGTGCGGATCGAGGCGTTGCGCATCGTCAGTGCGGAAAGTTGATCGTGGCGACTGAGGTCGCGCAACGCGCGGCGCTCGAACGGATTGCGCAGCGGGCTGATGGGGCGGGAGCAGGGACGCTGCACTGGTTGCGCGGGTCTGAGGCGCGAGCGCTCGAGCCAGCGCTTCGCGCTGAGTGGGCGCTCCTGTCGCCGCGAACAGGCGTCGTCGATAGCCATGGGCTGATGCTCGCCTTGTCGGCCGAGGCGCAGGACCACGGGATGTTATTGGCTGTCGAGAGCGAGTTCGTCCGCGCGAGTCCTCTCGCCGGTGGGGGGTTTCGGGTGCTGGTTCGATCCCCGGGGGAAAGCATCGAATTGAGGACTCGCGTGCTGGTGAATGCGGCCGGGCTGTGGGCTTCTGTCGTCGCTGCGGGCATCGAAGGGCTCGACCGCGAAGCGATTCCGCAGACGCGCTTCGCCAAGGGCCATTACTTTTCGTTGAGCGGCAGGTCGCCGTTTTCACGATTGATCTATCCCGTGCCCAACGAGGCGGGGCTCGGGGTCCATTTGACGCTCGATCTTGCTGGCCGCGCTCGGTTCGGTCCTGACGTCGAGTGGGTTGATGCGATCGATTATGCCGTTGAACGCTCGCGTGCCTTGGGCTTCTATGACGACATCCGTCAGTATTGGCCGGGCCTGCCGGATGGTGCGTTGTGCCCTGATTATTCGGGCATCCGACCGAAACTGGTCGGCGAAGGGTCGGCCGCTGCCGATTTTCGACTCGATGGTTGTGATCGCCACGGCTTGCCGGGGTTGGTCAATCTGTATGGTATTGAGTCGCCGGGTTTGACCGCCAGTTTGCCGATTGCTGATGCGGTTGCCGATTTGGCGCTCTTGGGGTGGACCTGAGGGCCTTCGAGTGCCTGCGAGTCAGCGATTGGGGGCTGTGGGTGTTTCACGTGAAACGTGGGCGGTGCGGCTGAGGCGCTTTGCAGTCTGCAGGGGTGCTGGCTTTTGAACGCCTTCCGAGTGGCGGGCTGGTGACGTTTGAGGGCCGTGCCGCTGGGCGACGGTCGGTCGGTGGGGGATGCCGTCGGCGCCCGGGTTGCGATCAGTGTCCGTCGCGCGATAGGCCGCGCGCAGGGTTGTTGGCGGCCGTTCGATGCTCAGCAGGGGGGCGCCCCGGTTGAAGTCGCTGCCCTTGTGTTGCCACCGTCCCTGGCCTTCTGAAGGACGTTGGTGCTCGTTTGCTGTGACGGCCTGGTTGAGACCAAGCAGCCATCCATGCCTTGTTCCACGTGAAACAGACGAGGCCTGAGCAGGGCTGGCCGCGCTCATCGTACCGAAGCAACCGCAGGCTACACACGCTGGGTCTTTTCGGCTAGGATTCGCTCCCTCTCGTAAAAGGGATCGGACCATGAATTTCCCCGATCAGTTCGACGTTCTGGTCATCGGCGGAGGGCATGCGGGCACCGAGGCAGCGCTGGTTTCTGCGCGGATGGGCGCAGCGACGCTGCTGTTGACCCACAGCTTGGAGACTCTGGGCCAGATGTCCTGCAATCCGTCGATCGGCGGCATCGGCAAAGGCCATCTGGTCAAGGAGATTGACGCGCTGGGGGGTGCCATGGCGGCTGCGACCGATGAGGCCGGTATCCAGTTCCGAATCCTCAACTCCAGCAAAGGCCCGGCTGTGCGCGCCACGCGAGCTCAGGCGGACCGTGTGCTCTATCGTCAGGCGATTCGCGGGCGCCTCGAAAATCAGCCCAATCTCTGGCTGTTCCAATCGGCCGTCGATGATCTGATGGTTGAGCAGGGCAGGGTGGCGGGCGCTATCACGCATCTGGGGCTACAGTTTCGTGCCCGGGCCGTCATCCTCACGGTGGGTACGTTCCTGAATGGGCTCGTCCATGTCGGGATGAAAAAGCACTCGGCCGGCCGAGCGGGTGATCCCCCCTCGATTGCGCTGGCAGAACGCCTGAAGGGGCTCGCGCTGCCACAGGGTCGTCTCAAGACCGGAACCCCGCCACGCATCGACGGGCGAACCATCGATTTCTCCAAGTGCCAAGAGCAGCCCGGTGATCTCGATCCCATCCCCGTATTTTCGTTTCTCGGCCACGCGACGCAGCATCCCCGGCAACTCCCTTGCTGGATCACCCACACCCAGGAGCGAACTCACGACATCATTCGCGGTGGGCTGGACCGCAGCCCGCTCTATGCTGGGGTGATCGAGGGCGTTGGGCCGCGATACTGTCCCTCCATTGAGGACAAGGTCCATCGGTTTGCCCACAAGCCGTCGCATCAGATCTTTCTGGAGCCGGAGGGCCTCTCCACCCACGAGTTCTACCCCAATGGTGTCTCGACCAGTCTGCCCTTTGATGTGCAGCTCGAGCTCGTCCATTCGGTCCCTGGCCTCGAGCGGGCGCACATCCTGAGGCCGGGCTACGCGATTGAATACGACTACTTCGATCCCCGCGCCCTTCAGCCGAGTCTGGAGACGCGTGCAATCGCGGGCCTTTTTTTCGCCGGCCAGATCAATGGCACCACCGGTTACGAAGAGGCCGCGGCGCAAGGGCTGCTCGCAGGCATCAATGCTGTTCGGCGGGTGCGCGATCAGGAGCCCTGGATGCCTCGGCGCGATGAGGCGTATCTTGGCGTACTCGCCGATGATCTCGTCACGCAGGGCGTCACCGAGCCTTATCGAATGTTCACCAGCCGTGCCGAATATCGTCTGAGCCTGAGGGAGGACAATGCCGATCTCCGTCTCACCGAACATGGTCGCCGACTTGGTTGTGTCGATGACGTCCGCTGGGGCGCGTTTTGTCGAAAGCGCGACCGAATCGAAGCTGAGTTGCAGCGATTGCGTGACACTTGGGTCAACCCTCGCATCATGGCCCCGGAGCGTGCTGAGCAGTTGTT
>CAZAVT010000032.1:10810-16289 GCA_964488395.1 uncultured Burkholderiaceae bacterium
CCCTCGAACGCGAGTACAGTCTGGCGGACTTGCTACGCCGCCCGGATGTCCGCTATCCGGCCATTGCCGCGGCGGCGCCGGGGTCGATCGATGAACCCGAAGTGATCGAACAGGTCGAGATCCAACTCAAGTACGCGGGTTACATTGCCCGTCAGCAACTCGAGATCGAACGCCAGGAGCGTCACGAAACCATGCCGCTTCCCGAGGATCTCGACTACTTCACGGTCCGCGGGTTATCGATTGAAGTTCAGCAAAAACTTTCTAAACATCGCCCCCAGACCCTCGGTCAAGCGGGCCGAATTTCCGGTGTCACGCCTGCGGCGCTGTCCTTGCTACGGATTCACCTGAAAAAGCGTGGCGTGTCACCCGACGCCGCTCAGGCGGCCTGAGCGCCTCGCGATGTCGGCCGCCTTTTCGCCCCGGGGCCCTGTGTCGGATCGCGCACACCCTGTCGCCTCGCACGCGATCGTCGCCACCGATCCGCAGGCGCAGCAAGCGCTCGCCAATGGCCTCGACCGCCTAGGCATCGATCTCGCCACGCCCGCTCGCGATGCGCTCTTGCGGTACTTGTCCCTCATCGCCCGCTGGAACCGCGTCTACAACCTCTCGGCCATTCGCGAAACCGGGCAGATGCTCACTCACCATCTGCTCGATAGCCTTGCCGTACTGCCCTTTTTGCGCGCCCGCGCAAATGGCGGCCTCCCGTCAAGGCCTTCACTGATCGATGTCGGGTCCGGCGCGGGCCTGCCAGGCATTCCCCTGGCGCTCGCCTGGCCCGAGCTGACCGCGACGCTGGCCGAGCCCGTCGGCAAGAAGTCTGCCTTCCTTCGCCAAGCCGTGGCCGAGCTTGGTTTGTCGGATCGCGTTAAGGTTCATGCTGCCCGGATCGAGACGCTCGCAGCGCCCACGCCCCCGATCGACCTCATCATCTGCCGTGCCTTTGCCAGCTTGCACGATTTCACGCAGGCCATCGCGCGACTGGCTTCGCCGCGCACCCAGGTCTGGGCCATGAAGGGCCGCTTGCCCACCGATGAATTGGCCCGCCTGCCAGCGCCATGGCGCCTCGCCGACCTGCATCGCCTCGAGGTCCCTCGTCTTGCGGCCCAGCGCCATTTGCTGCGACTCGAGTTTGCTGCCGAACCCCCACCGGAGTCACGCCCATGAGTCGCGTGTTTGCGATTGCCAACCAGAAGGGTGGGGTTGGCAAAACCACGACCAGCGTCAATCTCGCCTGTGCATTGGCCCAGCTGAATCAGCGGGTGATGCTGGTCGACCTTGATCCGCAGGGCAATGCGACGACCGGCTGCGGCGTCGACAAGCGCAGTCTTCCGGCGAGTATCTATCAGGTGCTCATCGGTACCCGTTCGCCCGCCGACGCTCTGACCCGGTGCCAGTCAGGCGGGTTTGACCTTTTGCCGGCCAACCGCGAGCTTTCAGGCGCCGAACTCGACCTGATCGACCTCGACGACCGCGAGCGACGGCTTGCGAGCGTGCTCGAGCCCTTGGCGGATCACTACGACCAGATCGTGATCGACTGCCCGCCCTCACTCTCGCTCATCACCCTGAATGGGCTTTGCGCCGCGAGCAATGTGATCATTCCGATGCAGTGCGAGTACTACGCCTTGGAGGGTCTGTCCGATCTGGTCAACACCCTGCGCAAGGTCAAGGCGAACTTCAACCCGCGACTCGAAATCCTGGGGCTGCTGCGGGTGATGTACGACCCGAGGATGGCGCTCGCCCAGCAGGTGTCGGCGCAACTCGAGCAGCACTTTGGCTCGCGTGTCTTTTCAACCTTGATTCCCCGCAATGTCCGTCTGGCCGAAGCCCCCAGTCATGGGCAGCCCGGATTGATCTACGACCGTTCCTCCCGCGGCGCACAGGCCTACCTCGCGTTCGGGCGGGAGCTGCTCGGGCGCCTGGGCGAGGATCGGGCAGCCTCGATCCCCGGCGCCCAAACCTGATTCGGAGTTCATCGATGAGCCGCAACCGTGCGAAGGGCCTCGGAAGGGGCCTCGATACCCTGCTGGGTGACGATAGCGCCCGCACCCCAGCCGCTGGTCCCGAGCCGGCACCCACGAGCCTGCCGCTCGATCAGCTCGCCCCGGGCCGCTACCAGCCACGGAGCCGGATGGACGAGACCGCTCTCCAGGAGCTTGCCGCGTCCATTCGTACCCATGGCCTGATGCAGCCGCTCGTGGTGCGTCCGCTCGAGCCCGGGCGCTGGGAAATCATCGCGGGAGAGCGCCGCTTCCGAGCGGCCCGCCTCGCGGGGCTGGACGCCGTGCCCGTGCTGGTGCGCGATGTGGCCGATCAGGAGGCGCTCGCGCTCGCGCTGATCGAGAACATTCAACGCGAAGACCTCAACCCGCTCGAGGAAGCGCAGGCCATCCGACGCCTGATCGACGAGTTCAAATACACCCATGAGCAGGCCGCCGACGCGATCGGCCGCTCGCGCAGCGCCACCTCGAACCTGCTGCGACTGCTTCAGCTTGCCGCCCCCGTGCAGACCATGCTGTTGGCCGGCGACCTCGAAATGGGCCATGCGCGCGCGCTCCTGTCGCTGCCTGCGGCGCGCCAGACGATGCTGGCCACTGAGATTCATGCGCGTCGGATGTCGGTGCGCGAAGCCGAACGATTGGCGGCGCGACAGTCGCACAATGACGAATTCGCAGGGCAGACCCCCTCACGGGGCCATCAAACCCGCAAGATCGTCGCGTCGGTCCGAGATGTCGAACGACTCGAGGAGCGGCTGGCTGACCTGCTCGCCACCCGCGTCGTCATCAAGCAGCGATCGGCCGGCTCAGGAACCTTGACGCTGCACTTCAGCGACAGCGGGCACTTCGGTGCACTCCTCGAGCGCCTCGCCCTGACTGATGCGCTGGGCGAGTGATCGCGAGGCTCAGATCCCTCGGCCACGCTGGTGACGCTGCAGAAAGTCCGCCCGATCGATCGAGCGCACTTCGACCTCTCGGACGCTGCCTTGCTGCAGAACCTGCAGGGTCAGGGACGAACCGGCCGGCCCGACCCGCTGGATCGAACGATAGAGCGACTCCCGATCGACAACCTTTTGTCCCCCCACGCCAAGCAGGACGGCTCCCGATGAAAGCCCTGCGCGCTCGGCCGGGCCTCCCGACTGGACGCGGGTGATGACCAGGTTGCCGTGAACGCTCTCCACATTGATACCCAACCAGGGTTGGGTATCGGATGAGCGCCGGCCCTTCTGCTGGAGGTCAGCGAGAATCGGTTTGAGCAGATTGACGGGGACATAGAGATTGCCGGGCACCCCCGCGCGATCGCTCGCCGCATCGTTGACCACCAACGAGCCGATGCCGATCAGCTTCCCGTCGCGACCGAAGAGTGCCGCACCGCTCCAGTTGTTGACGGGGGGAAACGTGTAGAAGGGCCGTTCGAGGAGATACTCCCAGCTGCCCGCGAAGGGCTTGCGTGAGACGACCATCAGCTCGGTGATTTCGCGCTCACCCTGGCCCAGCGTCAGCACGCGGGTGCGCTCGGTGATCGCATCAGAGTCGCCCAATTCCAGCGGCTCGATACCCAGCGGCAAGACCGCCCGGACCAGCCCAAAGCCTGTCTGATGGTCGTATCCCGCGACCGCCCCCGGGATCCGACGTCCCTGCGGCGTCACGATATCCACCGACTCGGTCTCGAGAATCAGATAGCCGATGGTGAGCACCGTCCGATCGTCGATGACCACCCCAGAGCCGGCCCGTTGACGCCCGAGGTTCGAATTGCTGCTGGCCCCCTCGGCCGCCTGGGCCTCAATTCGCACCACGCCGGAAAACAGCCGATCGACCAAGGCCGGCGTGCCGGCGCTGGT
Organism: uncultured Burkholderiaceae bacterium; assembly: GCA_964488395.1. Lineage (GTDB taxonomy): Bacteria > Pseudomonadota > Gammaproteobacteria > Burkholderiales > Burkholderiaceae_E > SYIM01. Next base: position 14,646 of record CAZAVT010000032.1, read on the forward strand.
CTGGCTGGGCGCTGTGCTGCGTGCTGCCGAGGTCGGCCACCCCGAGGAAACGGCTGGCGCGGACGGCTCGGCGGCGCAGGCGCAGACCCCGAGTGCAAGCAGCAGGCTCGGCAGCGCCCGATAGGGGCGTCCAGTGCATGACTTGCGGTCGCGGTTCGCTGCCTTCGACCATGGCATTGGTAAAAATGAAAACATGGCACACCTCAATCGAGTCTCGCATTGTCGGGGCCGGCGCTCGCCCAAGCTCAATAACCTGCGCAGCGGCCGTGCTGCGTTGCAGCGAATTTGACCGACGACATGACCCGTGCTAGATTAAGAGGCTTTTTTTCGGATGAGTACGCCGTCTGATTGGTTCGGGCGGGGTTCGGACGGGTTTTCTTGACCGCTACTCACGATGCTCACGATCATCGTGAGGGGTGGTGTCCCGAAAACCCCCGTTGGGCCCTTGACGGTGGTGCGGGGACAGGTTTGTCAGCAGCGCTGGGTGCACAGATGGCGGTGATTCTGATCCTGGCCCTCGCAGCGGGACTGGGTTGGGGGGTGGCGCACGCCGGGCATCTGCTGCTGGGTGGTTTTGCCATCTGGCTTCCGAAAGCTCTGTTTGCGTTGCGGCTGCATCTGCATCGCGATCGCCGGGCCGAGTCCTACCCGGTGGTGTTCTTTGTCGGCGAGTTCACAAAGATCGGGCTCGCGGTGGGGTTGCTGGGACTCACGATCCGCTATGTGCCCGATTTGCAATGGGGGGCCTGGCTGGTCGGGGTGATTGCGACCCTCAAAGCGCCCTTGCTCTTCGGGCTGAAGGGGCTGCGCGCTGTGGGGTCGTCGACCTAGCCGGTCGGCGGGATTGGTAGATTGTTGGGGTTTTTGAGGTCATCGTTCAGGCGGAATCAGACATGGCAGCAGGTTCTGGCGCACCGACGCCCTCCGAATACATCGTTCATCATCTGGCGCACCTCAATTCGTCCGGGGCCGCCCAGAAAGACATCGTCGATTTCTCGATCATCAATTACGACACGGTGTTCTTTTCGGTGCTGCTCGCTGGGCTGACGGCTTGGCTCATGTATGCGGCCGCGCGCCGGGTCCATGCGGGCGTGCCGGGCCGGTTTGTTGGTGCGATCGAGTCGCTGGTCGAGTTTGTCCATGAGCAGGCACGCTCGATTGTGAAGGGCGACATCACCTATATCGCGCCCCTCGCGCTTTCCGCGTTCGTCTGGATCGTGCTGATGAATGCCATGGACCTTCTGCCGCTCGACCTTCTGCCGCGGATTGGCGAGCTCTTCGGGCTCCACTACATGCGCGTTGTCCCGAGCGCTGACCTCAATGGCACCTTGTCGCTCGCCATCGTGATCCTGTGCCTATCGATTTACTACGGCATCAAGGCCAAGGGCTTGGGGCACTTTCTGCACGAACTGGTTGCCGCGCCCTTCGGCTCGTCGCGCAACCCGATCCTTGCCATCATCCTGGGCGTGGTCAACCTCGCGATGCAGTTGATCGAGTATCTCGCCAAGACCGTTTCGCTCGGGATGCGGCTGTTCGGCAACATGTTTGCGGGCGAGCTGGTCTTCATGCTGATTGCCTTGCTGGGGGCCACCGCCACCTGGTGGGGTTCTGGCCTCCACTTCCTGACGGGTCTCGGTTGGGCGA
>CAZAVT010000033.1:0-6900 GCA_964488395.1 uncultured Burkholderiaceae bacterium
CTCGCAAGCTCGCTCTTCCCAGCCCCGGATGTAAACGCCTGCGGGCGAGTCCAGCCAGCGGGACCAAGCATCAGCCGAGCGGGACGCTCCTATAATTGGTGCTTCCTCGTTTGCAACGGGCATCTGTCGAAGGTCTCCGATGATTCAAGAACGATCGGTCTGGCGGTTCCGCGCGGGCGATCATCGGCTGATCGCCCCGATACCGGCGTTCACCGACAACTATATCTGGCTGATCACCGACCCGGACAGCCCGCGCGCAGCCGTAGTCGACCCGGGCGATTCGGTGCCGGTCCTGGACGCGCTCAGCAAGCGGCAACGCTCATTGTCGTCGATCCTGCTCACCCACCACCACCGTGACCACGCGGGCGGCGTCTCGGAACTCGTCGCGGCAACCGGCGCCCGGGTTTTTGGCCCCGGCGCCGAAGCCATTGCGGGCGTCGACGAGGCCCTACGGGGCGGTGACACTGTCCAGCCCTGGCGCGACGGCCCGTACGCCGAGGTGCTGGATATCCCAGGGCACACCCGCGGGCATATCGCCTACCTGTTTCGCAAGATGGGAGAGGAGGACTCGCGCCCAGTCCTTTTCTGCGGGGACACCCTGTTCGCGGCGGGATGCGGCCGCATCTTCGAGGGAACCCCAGCGCAGATGCTTGATTCGCTCGATCGGCTGACCGAGCTGCCCGCCGAAACCCTGGTCTACTGCGCTCACGAATACACCGTATCGAACCTGCGCTTTGCTCGAGTCGCCGAGCCCGATAGCCTGAGCGTGGCAGAACGGCTCGCCGAGGCGCTCGAGATCCGGGCGGCCGGCTGGCCGACGCTGCCGAGCACGATCGCGATCGAGCGCGCGAGCAATCCCTTCCTGCGGGCTGCCGAGCCGGGCGTGCGGGCTAGTGTCGGCGCACAGGTCGGACGCCGCCCCGCCGACCGGCTTGATAGTTTTTCAGCGCTTCGCGAGTGGAAGAACGGGTTTCGCTGAGCCCCTGGAGAGCCAGCGATCACTCCTTGGCGAGCGCCGCCGCAGCAACCACCTTCTCCCAGCGTTCGATGTCAGCTCGGATGATCGCAGTGAATTCCGCGGGGCTCATGCCGCCCGGGTCCGAGCCCGTTTGCTCGAGCTTGGCACGCACCTCGGGATCCTTGAGCGCCGTTGCAAAGGCCTGATAGATGCGATCAACGATCGGAGCGGGTGTGGCCGCGGGCGCTGCCAGGCCGTACCAGGACACAACCTGAAAGCCCGGCAGGGTTTCAGAGACGGCAGGGGTCGAGGCGGCAACGGCCGAACGATGCGGCGAAGCCGTTGCGATCAGGCGCAGCTTGCCAGCCTGGACATGCCCTGCAACCGCGGCGTTGCCGAGAAAAGCGAAGTCGAGTTGGCCACCGAGGAGGTCGGTGACCACCGGCGCTGCGCCTTTGTAGGGAACATGGACAGTGCTGATACCGCTCATCATCTCCAGCATGACCGAGGCCAGATGGGTCGTGCTGCCAGGGCCGACCGACCCATAGGTCAGCTTGCCGGGGTGGGCCTTGCCCCAGGCAATCAAGCCCTGTAAGTCACGATAGGGCAGGTCCGGCCTGATGACCAGCACGATGGTGGGAGCAGCCAGCAGGGTGATGTGCTGGAAGTCGTCCAGGGTCCGATAGGGCATGGTCTTACGCAGGGCTGGACTGATCGCGGTCGGCCCTGCGTGCGACAGCAACAGGGTGTAGCCATCGGCTGGGGCCTTGGACACCAGCTCGGTTCCGATCATCCCGTTTGCACCAGCGCGCGATTCCATCACGATCTGCTGTCCGAGCAATTGCGAAGCCCGATCAAGCACGGGTCGCGCGATCGCATCGGCAGGCCCGCCGGGCGGCCAGGGGTTGATGATGCGGACCGGCTTGGCCGGCCACTGCTGGGCGCGGACGGGCAGCGTGCTCACCGCAATCGTGGCGCCGCAGCCCGAAGCCACGAGGGTTCGCAAGAGCGCTCGCCGTTTCATCATGGAGATCGTCATGGGGTCAGCTCCTCCGTTGGTGTGGTGTCCCGCTCAGTGATCGGGGTCGGGTTCAAAGAGCGCCAATCGCGGGCCGCCCTCGGCCAGGCGATCCATTCGGACACGCACCCGGTCGCCCATCCGGACCGACTCCGGCTCGATCCCGGTCAGGCGCGTCATCAGATGCGGGCCCTCGTCGGTCGCCACGATGGCGATGACATAGGGCGCCTGCTGTGCAAAGGCGGGCGAAGGCGCTCGGTGGACCACGGTAAAAGAATAGACCTGGCCACGGCCGCTGGCGGGTTGCCAGCCGATCGCCTGCGAACCACAGTGCGGACAGGCGGGGCGCGGCTGAAAATGCCAACCCGAGCAGTCCTCGCAGCGCGGCAAGGCCAGGACGCCCCTCGCCAGGTGCTCCCACCAGGGGGTTGTAAGCGCATCAGGGATGATTGGGGTCATCGTCATTCGCCTGCCAGGATAAGGGTGCAATGGATGCCGATCACGCCGCCGTTGCCATGCGCGAGCGCGATCCGGGCATCAGGCACCTGACGCTCGCCGCACTGACCTCGCAGCTGCCGCACCGCCTCGATGACATGGAACATCCCGCCCGCCAAGCCCGGATGACAGGCCGACAGCAGGCCACCATGGGTGGTCACCGGCAACTCGCCACCCAGCGCGATCCGCCCGCCCTGGACGAAGGCGCCACCCTCGCCCTTCGCACAGAAGCCAAGGTCCTCGAGCTCCATGATCACCGTGATGGTGAAGCAGTCGTAAAGCTGGGCAACGTCAATGTCGGCGGGTTTCACGCCGGCCATCGCGAACGCAGATCGTCCCGAATCGGCCGCGCCGGTGCTCGTGAGTGCCGGGTAATCTCCGACATAGGCATGCGAGAAACCGTAGCCCTGACCGAGCAGCCGAACCGGCGTCGATCGGGCGTCACGCGCCCGATCCGCACGACTCACGATGATCGCTGCCGCGCCGTCGGATACAACGGCGCAGTCGAGCACATGCAGGGGCGAGGTGATCATCCTTGAGGCAAGGACCTCGGGAACCGTGATAGGCGTTCGCTTCTGAGCGAGCGGGTTCAAGGCCGCATGGGAACGGATCGCGACCGCCACCTCGGCCAATTGCTCGGCCGTGGTCCCAAACTCGTGCATATGGCGTTGTGCGAGGAGCGCGTACAGCGAGGCGATCAACGGCCCGAAGGGCGCCTCGAACTGGGGATGAGCCCACCCTGCTTCGGCCATCTGCTGCACGGCATCGGCGCGGGCGCTGTGCGTGAGGAGGTTCTGCCCCGCCACGCAGAGCACCGTATCGCACTGCCCGGCATCAATCGCCATGGCCGCCTGATGAACCATCGCAGCACCCGAGGCGCCGGCAACATCCAGGGTCGCCAGATAGCGCGGCGAACGAATGCCAAGACCCTCGGCAACAATGCCGCAGGGCATCGCCCAGTTGGCCACACGGATCGGCGTGGTCAGCACGCCGTCGATGTCCGACCAGTCAAGACCGGCGTCGTCAAGGGCGGCCCGTGCGGCAGCACGCTGAAGCTGCAGGGCGCTGAGATCAGGGACCTTGCCGAGCGGGCTCTCGCCGACCCCAACGATCCGGGCCTGTGAGTTCGACGATGGACGGGCGATCGTCATTTGAGCAGGGCCCGTGCGATCAGCATACGCTGGATCTCCGAGGCCCCCTCGCCGATCCGGTAATGCCGCACATCCCGATACATGCGCTCAACGATCGCGCCACGAATCACGCCGGAGCCCCCATGAATCTGGACCGCTCGATCAGCGACCCGACCGACCATCTCGGAGGCGAAGAGCTTGCACATGCTGGCCGCGGCAGACGGGTCCTTGCCGGCAACCGCCTGGCGCAAGGCCTCATAGACCAAGGCGCGGGCATGTGCGAGCTCAGTGGCCGAGTCGGCAAGCATCCACTGGATCGCTTGACGCTCAGAGAGCGGCTGGCCAAAGGTTCGCCGTTCCTTGGCGTAGGCGATCGACAGTTCGAGCAGCCGGTCGGCGGTCCCGATGCAGGCGCAGGAGACCCCCAGGCGGCCATTGGTCAGTGAGCTCATGGCGATTCGAAAGCCGCCACCCACCTCTCCGATCACGGCCTCATCCGGCAGGAAGCAGTCGGTGAACACTAACTCTCCGAGCTTGATCGCATCCGAACCGATGGTGGTGTCGATCCGGGTCACTTCAAAACCCGGCGTCCCGCGATCAACCAGGAAGGCCGTGATGCCGCCACGCGCGCGCTTGTCAGGATCGGTGAGGGCGATCACCATGAGAACGCTGGCCGCATGCCCCCCGCTGATGTAGTGCTTGCGGCCGTTGAGCACCCAGCCCCCGGCGACCTTCTTCGCGCGGGTCTCGATACTCGCACCGTCCGAGCCCGCGCCCGGCTCGGTGAGCGCAAACGCAGCCCTCGCTTCACCCGTCACAAAAGCGGGCAGGTAGCGACGCTGCTGGGCCTCACTGCCGAAGCGTGCGATCGCAAGCGGTGTCAGGCCGCTCGTGTAATCGAGGAGCATCGTGAACACGCGATGCGAGCGGCTGAACTCCTCCCAGGCGAGGCAGTAGGCGTCGATATCCTGCGCTGCGCCGCCGCAGGACTCGGGCAGCCGCATGCCCAGATAGCCGTGCTCGCGCAGCACGGTCCAGGCGTCCTCGGGAATCTCACCGGTTCGATCGATCGCGAGCGCCACAGGCTCCAGTCGTTCGGTCGCAAAGCGCCTGAGGACAGGTCGTAGTTCGGCCATCTCGGTATTGATTTCAAGTTCCATCCCGCAGCGCTCCTTCGTTGTCCTGATCGATCCAATCTGAAAATTCTCCAGTGGCCAGCACGATCTCGGCACGCAGTCCGCGCATCAACCAGCGTCGGTTCTGTCGCCAGGCGCGCGTTGGCAGGCTGGCGAATCGGGCAGCAGCCTGCGCAACGCCCGCCTCGAGTGAGGCTGTCGGGTCAACCTGATCGGCCAGACCGAGTTCGAACGCGAGTGGCGCGGCGATCACTTCGCCAGTCTGAACCATGCGGATCGCGACCCTGCGGCCGGCGCGGGCCTGAACCAGGCTAATTGCAAGCGGCGAGGCTGATCCGAGCCCGATTTCGGGCATCGAAAACGCCGCCGATTCTGCTGCGTGGACCTGATCGGCCAGTGCTGCCAGCATGCAGCCCGCGCCGACGGCCTTGCCTTCGACACAGGCAATCAGGGGTTTGCCCAGATCGCAAAGGGCCAGCAGCGTGTCGCGCAGCAACACGCGACGCCGACGGCGGGCGTCAGCGGCGGGCAGATCCGCGAATTCCCTCAGGTCGGCCCCGGCACTGAACACCCGACCGCCCGCCGAGCACAACACGATCGCTCCGACGTCCGGGTCCTGATCGGCCTCGCTCAAAGCCGTCACCAGGGCCTGGTGCAGTGCCTGATCGAGCGCGTTCGCCGAGCGAGGCCGGTTCAACCGCAACCAAAGCACGCGGTCGTGCCGCTCAGCCAGGAGGACCCGATGCGGGTCGAGACTCGTCATGAGGCGCGCGGCGCTGGAGCCGCCACAACCAAGGCGTCGATCACCCGGACCCCCTGTCCCCGGGGCAAGACACGGATGGGGTTGAGGTCGAGTTCGGCGAGTCGATCACCGGCATCGGCGGCGAGCCAGGACAAGCGAACCATCGCCTCGACCGCAGCGTCAAGATCGAGCACCGGCCGGCCGCGCGCACCGGTGAGCAGCGGATAGCAGCGCAGGCTCCTCAAGGCATCGAGCGCACGCTCGGGCGAGAGCGGTGGCAACGCGATCGCGACATCGCGGAGAACCTCGACGTAGATCCCGCCCAGGCCCACCGTGATCACGGGCCCGAAAACGGGATCCTGGCTGACGCCCAGTAACAGTTCCTCGCCCCCAGAGACCATTTCCTGCACCAACATGCCGCTGATTCGGGCATCGGGCCGGTAGCGCTGGGCCGCCGCGATGATCTCGTCCCAGGCTAGGCGGATCGACTCGGCGGTCGTGAGCCCCAGTCGCAGGACGCCCGCCTCGGTCTTGTGGACGATGTCGGGCGAAACGAGCTTCAAGGCCACGGGTGCGGCAATTCGCGCCGCGGCCGCAACCGCCTCGTCGACAGTCGATACGAGGTGCTCGGTCGTCACGGGCAGGCCGTAGGCCGCCACGAGCCGCCTGGATTGGTACTCGTCGAGGGCTCCGCCAGCGCCCGAGAGCGCTGCGAGCGCCCCGGGATCGGTGCCGGTCGGACGAACCGGCGCGGGTCGAGCGCGACGCGCAAGCCCCTCCTGCCAGCGGACCGCGACATCGATGGCCTTGATGGCCGGCAGGACGTCCCGAAACACGATATGACCGGCGGCGATCAGTGCTGCGGGCGTGAGCGAGGGATCATCGGAGCAGCGCCCAGTCCAGAGGATCGTCAATGGCTTTTCTGCGGTCCGGTCGAGCGCCATCAAAGATCGAATGTCAACCGCCGGCGCGAACGTGATCACCGGCATCACGACGTCGATCGCCGGATCGTCGTGCAGCGCCCGGCAGACCGAGGCGAAAACATCATCGCGACCGATCGACGCTGCGGTCAGGTCGGTGGGATTGCCCGCCGCGACGAAGCCCGGCAACAGATCGGATAGCGCAGTCCGGGTCGACTCGGCAAACGGTGGGAAAGTCATGCCGCGCGCCCCCCCGAGGTCCGCGATCATGACCAAGTTGCCGCCCGACAGCGAGGTGGCCGTCATGGCCCGCCCGCGAGGACGGCGGGCCGAGCGCAACAACATCGCCGCTTCATAGAGTTCGTTGCAATCATCGACCCGGATGATGCCCAGTTCGTCAAGGACCGCGCTCGCGACCTCGTCGGCACCGGTGACAGCCCCAGTGTGGGAAGCAGCCATCCGACTGCCCGCCTCCGAGCGGCCCACCTTCACCATCAGGAT
>CAZAVT010000033.1:6910-7882 GCA_964488395.1 uncultured Burkholderiaceae bacterium
CGCGGGCAGCGAGGGCTTCAAGCCGGGCCCGACTGCCCAGGCGCTCGGCCAGTGCGAGGACCACCCGGGTCCCCGGATCCTCAACCATGAACGCCAGGTAGTCGAGCAGGTCGAGATCGGCATCGTTCCCGCAGCTGATCTGATAGCGGATACCGAGCCCCATTTCCTGGGCCCGCCACATCACGTTGACCTGTCCGGCGCCGCCCGAATTGCTGACCACGCCGATGTCGCCCGCCTCACGACGCGGACCACGGATCGAGGCTGTCGAGGTCATCGCGACGCGGTCGACAAAATTGACCAGACCGTTGCAATTGGGGCCGACGAAACGGATCCCGTGGTCTCGGGCGACCGCGACAATCCGCTGCTGCAGGGCCCGGCCCTCCTCGGTACCGGTTTCGCCAAAACCAGCCGAGAAGACCGTCGCGAAGGGCACGCCCAGGCGGCCACAGGTCGCCAAGGCGTCAGGGATCGCCTCCGCTGGCAGGACGATGCCCACATGATCGGGCACTCGCGGAAGATCCTCGATGGAACGGTAGCAGCGAACCCCAAACACCTCATCACGCCGGGGATTCACCGGGTAGAGCTCGCCCTGAAACCCAAAATCGAGCAGTTCTCGAACGCAGCGACCACCAAATTTACGGAGGTCCTCGGTGGCGCCGATGTAGGCGACCGACTGGGGCGCGAAGAGGCGCCGGAGATCGGGAAAAGGATTCATCGCTGCGGCTTTGCTCCAGGTGAGAGGCAGCAGAATTATTCACGTCGGGTCTTGAAGATGGCAAGGCATTTGCGAACCCGCACGCGAAAAACAGGCCGTCATCGCGCCAAGAAGCCCGTCAAACAAGGGCTGGCGCCTCGTTCGGGTTGGCTTGACCGGTCCTGCCGGTTCCAATAGATTGGCGCCTTTCGTGCGGTTGCGCGCGTCATTTCATATCTGGACGGTGACTCGAAGTGCACTGCATCGCCTCGCCGTCG
>CAZAVT010000033.1:7892-16216 GCA_964488395.1 uncultured Burkholderiaceae bacterium
CCTTCCATTGGCTGCTGACCGATTCCAGGCGAGTCCGCTCGGCCCTGGTGCTCGCCATGGTGCTGTTCATGGCGGGTTGTGCGGGCCTCGTTCCGACCCTGAGCTCGGACCCGGCCGCCAATGCGCTCGCGCAGCAAACGCCGGACAGCTACTGGACGGGCGATCGCCCGGCGATCAGGCTCACGGCCGACCAACAGCAGGCCTTCGCCGCAGCCCGATCAAGGTTCGAGGACACCATCGATCAAGCCGACCAGACCCTGGGCCGGCTGCAGACCGAGCAGCCCGACCCGCGCTACGCCGACCTCTGGCAACGGATACGGGCGGGGTTCGCGATGCCGGAATTGCCGTCCCCGCTCGTTGGCCGGATGGAGCGGTTTTATATCGATCGCCCGGAGTACCTGCTGCGGATGATGCAACGAGGGGGGCGCTATCTCTATCACATCGTTGAGGAGATCGATAAGCGCGGGCTGCCCATGGAGCTGGCGCTGCTGCCCTTCGTGGAGAGCGCCATGAACCCGACGGCGATGTCGCCGGCCCAGGCTTCAGGGTTGTGGCAATTCATCCCCTCGACGGGCCGGGCCTACAACCTCGAGCAAGACTGGTGGGTCGACAATCGCCGCGATGTCGTCAAGTCCACGCAGGCCGCGCTCGAGTACCTGCAGAAGATCTACGAACTCAACGATCGCGACTGGTTCCTCGCGCTCGCTTCCTATAACTGGGGCGAGGGTGCGGTCAGCCGCGCGGTCAAGGCCAACCGTGCCCGGGGCCGACCCGCCGACTACCTATCGCTCAACATGCCTAACGAGACGCGACAGTATGTGCCACGGCTGATTGCGCTCAAGAACATCGTACTGCGCGCCGAGGCGCTCGGACTCACCCTGCCGCCACTGGCCAACCAGCCCTATTTCGTCACGGTCGAGAAGACGCGTCCGATCGATCTCAAGCTGGCAGCCCAGTTCGCAGGGATGTCGGTCGAGGAGTTTCTGGAACTCAACCCGGCCCACAATCGGCCAGTGATCGCGGCCAGCCGTAATAACGGGATCAAGCTGCCGGCCGACCGGGTCGAGGCCTTCCTGGCGGCGGTCGCCCAACACCGCGAGGAAAACGCCTCTTTCACCACCTGGCAGCCCTACACGATGAAACCGGGCGAGACGCTCGAAGGCCTGGCCGCGCGAGCCGGGATCGCGCCCGCCGAGTTGCGACGGGCCAACGGATTGCGGTCGAACAGTCGCGTCCTCGCCGGCACCCGCCTGCTCCTCCCGCAGCGCGGCAGCGTCGACGATGAGCAGGTCGAGGCCTTCGTGGCGCCTCGGATCATCGAGCAGGTCGATGTACCGGCGGTCTACCACACCCGCAAGGACGCCAAGGAAACACTCGCGACCATCGGCAAACAGTACGGCGTCAGCCCCGCGACCTTGACCAAGCTCAACAATCTGCAGGGCGAGCCTGCGATCGGGCGGCGGTTGCTGATCCGGCCCGCCACCACCCAGACCATCATGATCACCGAGCAGGGTCAACGATCGGTCGTCGCGACGCCGCGACCCGATCCTGCACCGCCGGCAGCCGCTACGCCCCCCCGCGCGGTACCCGTCGTCGCGCGCCCGGCCCCGCAGGGTTCGACTCAGGGTTCGGCCCAGCCCAGCAGGCCAGCGGCGCCCGCGGTAGCGGCGCCCGCGGTAGCGGCGCCAACGCCTCCCGCAGGCCCGTCCGCACCCGCGGCCCCTGCGCTCCGACCGTCCGTTGAAGCGCCCCCCGCCGGTCGCCCCGCCACGCCTGGCGCAAAGCCCGACGAAGCCGGGCTCACCCGTACGCAAGGCAACAGCCCAGCGGCCAACAGCACCGGCGTGCAGCGTGCGGCTCCCACCCGGCCCTCTCCGAACCGGGCCCCAGAGCCAGAAAGTCGCGACTCATCGAATCCTGCCGAGGTCGGACCCGCCCCCCGGAAGAGCACCTAACCCATCTGCCAGTCGCTCCGCCCCGGGGCGCATGCACGAGCGGCAGCCGCCCCCCGACCTGTCCTGACGCTCAGAGCGCGGCTTCGAGCAGGGCCCGGGTGTAGGGATGTGCCGGACGGTCGAAGACCTCGTCCACCTCGCCGCGCTCGACGATCCGCCCTGCGCGCATCACGATCACCCGGTGGGCGATCGCCCGGACCACGCTCAGGTCATGGGTGATGAACAGGTAGCTCATGCCATACCGACGCTGCAGATCGACCAAGAGCTCGAGAACCTGTTTCTGTACCGAGACGTCGAGCGCCGAAGTGGGCTCATCGAGCAGCAGTAACGATGGGCGCAAGACGACGACCCGGGCAATGGCGATCCGCTGGCGCTGGCCCCCCGAGAACTCGTGCGGGTAGCGCTCCATCATCGTCGACTCGAGCCCGACCTCGAGCAGCGCCTCGGCGATCGCTTCGCGGCGGGCTTGCCGGTCGAGTTCAGGCCGATGTAGCTCCAACCCCTCGCCGATGATCGACTCGACCGTCAACCGCGGTGAGAGGGCGTTGAACGGATCCTGAAACACCACCTGCATCGCGCGACGCCGCGCCCGCAGCGCCGATCGCCCCAATCCATCGATACGGTCGCCCGCAAAATCGATTCTCCCCTCTACCCGGGCCGCCGACAACCGCAACAGACTCATCCCGAGCGTAGTTTTCCCGGAACCGGACTCGCCAACGATCCCTAGACTTTCGCCGGAGCGCAGCTCCAGATCGGCCTGCTCGACTGCGGTGAACTCCAGCCGGCGCCAACCACGCGCGCGGCGTTCGAACCGACAGGACACCCCCTGCCCCGCGAGCAGCACCGGCGCGGCGTTGGCAAGCGGCGCGGCGAGGCGTCCGGGGCGGCTATCGATCAGGTGCCGGGTGTAGGGTTGCTCAGGTCGCTCGAAGATCCTGTCGGTCGGGCCCGTTTCCACCACCCGGCCTGATTTCATCACGACCACCCGGTCGGCAAATCGACGCACCAGCGGTAGATCGTGGGTGATCAGAAGCACCGCCATACCGAATTCGCGTTGCAGGCTGTCGAGCAGGCTCACGATCTCGCGCTGGATCGTGACATCGAGCGCCGTGGTCGGCTCGTCCGCAATCAGCAGGCGGGGCTGACAGGCAATCGCCATCGCGATCAGCACGCGCTGGCGCTGCCCGCCCGAGAGCTCATGCGGGTAGGCGCCGGCACAGCGCACCGGATCGTCGATGCGGGTGAGCGCGAGCAGTTCGCGGGCCCGGGCAAGGGCCTGCGGGCGGGTCAGTCCCTGGTGCCGCTGGAGCAGTTCGCCAATCTGGTCGCCCGCGGTAAAGAGCGGGTTGAGTGCGCTCATCGGCTCCTGAAACACGATCGCGATCTCGCGCCCTCGGATCCGCTCGAGTGCGGACGTGGGCTCGGCGAGGAGGTCCCGACCGTCATAGAGGACCCGCCCCTGATAGTGGGCGTCACTGTTCAGACGCAACACCGACAGCGCGGTCACGGTCTTGCCCGAACCCGATTCCCCGACCAGAGCGAGCCGCTCGCCCGGGGCAAGCTCGAAGCTCACCTGATCGACGACTCGGGCGCGACCACTCGCGGTCGCGAACTCGACCCCCAGTGAATCGACGCGAAGGAGCGGAGCGGGCGCCTTGACCATCGGGTTCATGGTTCAGCCCCTGCGGGTATCGAGCGCATCGCGTAGGGCCTCGCCGACGAAGATCAGCAGCATCAGGGTCAGGACCAGCACGCCAAAGGTGCCGAGCGAAATCCACCAGGCGTCCAGGTTCGCCTTACCCTGCGCCAGTAGTTCCCCCAGGCTGGGCGTTGACGAGGGCACACCCAGTCCGAGGAAATCGAGGCTGGTGAGCGCCACGATCGCTGCGCTCATCCGAAACGGCAAGAAGGCGATCACGGGTGTGAGCGAGTTCGGCAGGACATGTCGCCAGATGATTCGCGCATCACTCAGGCCGAGCGCCCGCGCCGCAGTGACATATTCCAGCTGACGGTTGCGCAGGAACTCCGCGCGGACATAGTCGGATAAGCCCATCCAGCCAAAAAGAGAGAGTATCGCCAGCAGGATCAGCAGACCCGGCTCAAAGATCGAGGCGAGGATCAGCAGCAGGTAGAGCTCGGGCACGGAACTCCAAACCTCGATGAAGCGCTGGATCGCCAAGTCGGTCCGCCCGGCAAAATATCCCTGCAGGGCGCCCGCCGCCACCCCCAGCAACACCCCGATCGCCGTCAAGGCCAGCCCGAACAGCACGGACACCCTAAACCCGTAGAGCAGCCTCGCCAGCACATCGCGGCCTCGGTCGTCCGTACCCAGCCAATTGACCGACGATGGCGGCGCGGGATTGGGACTGGGCGCGAAATAGTTGATCGTGTCAAAGCTGTAGGTATTGAGTGGATAAATAGCCCAATTGCGCCCCGATGAGAGCTGTTCGCGTATAAATGGATCGAGATAGTCGGTGGTTGTACGAAAATCGCCACCAAAAGCCGTTTCGGGGTAATGCTTCAGGAGCGGTAGATACCACTGGCCCTCGTACCGCACCAGCAGCGGCAAGTCATTGGAGAGGAGTTCGGCAACGAGCGACAGGCCAAAGGCCGCGAGAAAGATCCACAAACTCACATAACCGCGCCGGTTGGCGCGAAACCGCAGCCAGGCTCGGCGCCCGGGACTCATCGCGCGCTCCCGAACTTGACCCGCGGATCGACCCACACGTACATCAGGTCGGTGACCAGCTTGGTCAGGAGTGCCAGCAACGAGAAAAAGTAGAGCGAGCCGAGCACCACCGGGTAGTCCCGGCGCATCACGGCCTCGTAGGACAGCAAGCCCAAACCGTCGAGCGAAAACAGGGTTTCGATCAAGAGTGACCCGGCGAAGAACGCTCCGACGAAGGCGGCAGGAAAGCCGGTGACCAACGGAATCAGGGCATTCCTGAAGACGTGACGATAGAGCACCCTTCTCTCGCTCAGCCCCTTGGCCCTGGCAGTGAGCACGTACTGACGACGTATTTCCTCGAGAAACGTGTTCTTGGTCAGCATGGTGCTCACGGCAAAGCTGCCCAGCACCAGGCAAATCAGGGGCAAGGTGAGGTGCCAGAAATAATCGAGGACCTTGCCCGCCGGGGTGAGCGCGGCCCAGTTGTCGGACACCAGACCGCGCAACGGAAACCACTGCAGGAATGAACCGCCGCCGAACAGCACCAAGAGCGCCACCCCCAGCACAAACCCGGGAATCGCGTAGCCGACCAGGATCGCGGCGCTGGTCCAGAGATCGAAGCGCGAGCCATGGCGGATCGCCTTGGCGATACCCAGCGGAATCGACACCGCATAAACGAGCAGGAAACTCCACAAACCCAGGCTGATCGATACCGGCAGTTTCTCGATCATCAGATCCCAGACGGTCTTGTGATGGAAGTAACTGGTGCCCAGATCGAACCGTGCGTAGCGCACGACCATGTCCACGAAGCGCTCCCAGGCGGGTTTGTCAAAACCATAGAGCTCGCGGATCTCCTTCAGACGGGTGGCATCGACGCCCTGGGCACCCCGATAGCCACCGCCGGTCGCAGCCACTTCGCCGGCGATCCCTCGACCGCGCAGTTCCTCGAGCAGTTGCTCAACAGGACCGCCCGGGACAAACTGGATGATCACGAAGCTGACCAGCAGGATGCCCAGCAGGGTGGGAATCATCAGCAACAGACGCTTCAGAATGTAGGCGGGCATGGCGGACTCCAGAAGCGGCTCAGCGTCGCGGCGCTTCGGGCGCGACCCACCAGGTCTTGAGCATCCAGCTGCGCGGCTCGTAATAGAGCGGCAACTGCCGGGGATGCTCGAGCCGGCGACTGTAGGCCACCCGATGGGTGGCGGCATGGAAATGCGGAACCAGGTAATACCCATGCCGAAGCACCCGGTCGAGGGCTCGCGCGGCGCTCACCAGCTCCGCTCGACTGCGGCTGCCGAGCAACTCACGTACCAGCGTGTCGACCGCCGGATCACGGATCCCGACCACGTTGTCGGCCCCCTTCTCGTCGGCGGCAGCGCTGGTGAAACGTTCGACCAACTCGTTACCCGGCGTCTGGCTCGCAGAGAACACATGGACGACGACGTCAAACTCGAAGTCATCGACCCGCTTGGTGTAGAGCGCCGGATCAGTCACTCGCATCCGCGCCTCGATGCCGAGCTTCTCGAGATTGCGCACCCAGGGCACCGCCACCCGCTCGAGCGCCTTGGAGTAGGTCAGGATCTCGAAACGGAAGGGCTCGCCCGCGGCGTTGCGCAGCAGCCCGTCGTCGGCGACCTTCCAACCCGCTTCGGCGAGCAGGCGCTGGCCACGGCGCAGGTTGTCGCGCAGGCTCGAGGGCGGCTCGGTGACGGGCGGCAGCGGCACCTCGCCAAACACTGCGGGCGCAAGCTGGGCACGCAGCGGCTCCAAAAGCGCGAGTTCGGCCGGGTCGGGTCGCCCCTGCGCCGCCATGTCACTATTGGTGAAATAACTGGGACTGCGCCGATACTGCCCGTAGAAGATTTGCCGGTTCATCCACTCGAAATCCATCGCGAGCACCATCGCCTCCCGAACACGGACATCGGCAAAGATGGGCCGACGGGTATTCATGGCAAAGCCCTGCATGCCCGCTGCGTTGGAGTGAGCGAACTCGCGCTTGAGGACCTCACCGCGGCTGTAGCGCGGACCGGCGTGGCCACGGGCCCAGTTGCGCGCGGAGTTCTCGGCGATCCAGTCGAACTCGCCCGCCTTGAAGCCCTCGAGCCGGGCCGTCTCGTCCTTGAAGTATTTGTAGGTAATGGTCTCAAAGTTGAACATGCCACGACGCACGTTCAGTTCGGCAGCCCACCAGGCAGGGTTGCGGCGGTAACTGATATGACGGCCGAATTCGACCCGCTCCACCAGATAGGGACCGCTCGCGATGGGCGGCTCCTGCACGACCGCTGAAAACGCCTTGCCCTCGCCCCACTTGCGCGAAAAAACGGGCAGCTGCGAGCCCACGATCATGTGGATTTCGTGATTCTTGCGGCGGAAGGTAAATCTCACCGTGCGATCGTCAGGGGCCGTGACGTCGGCCACATCGGCGAAGTACTGCCGAAATCTCGGATGTCCATCACGACTGATGAGGGTGCGAAAAGAGTGGATCACGTCGGCCGGGGTCACCGGATCACCATTCGAGAAGCGCGCCTGCGGGCGCAGGCGGAAACTGATCGACAGGCCGTCTTCGGCGTGATCGATCGTCTCGGCGAGCAGCCCATACATCGAGAAAGGTTCGTCCCAACTGGCTTCTGCCAGCGTCTCGAACATGAGCGTACCCAGACCTTCTGCCGCGATGCCCTTGAGCGTGAAGGGATTGAGCTTGTCGAAGGAGCCAAAGCCGTTGAGGTTCACTGAGCCCGTTCGCGGAGCCTGCGGGTTCACGTAATCAAAATGACTGAAGCCGGGCGGATAGCGCGGTTGATCGCCCCAGGCGAGCCCGTGGACTGGCGCGGCTTGGACGATGCCGACCCGCAGGCCGAGGACCTCGGGGCACTCCCCTAAAACCAGCCCGGTGACGAGGGCAAGAGCCAGGACCGACCGGCGCGTCGCGCGCAGCAGGACTGGGAACAGGCTGAATGAGCGTTTCGGAGGCGGCACCGTGGACCTGAACGAGACGAGCAAGGGGTCGGCCCCGCACAGCGCGGGGCCATCAGGGTCGCGTGCGACAATAACGCATTTCCCGAGCAGGTGAACCAATGACCATCGGATTTCTCGCCGGCAAACGCCTGCTGATCACCGGGCTGCTCTCCAACCGCTCAATTGCCTATGGCATCGCCCGCGCCTGCCGGGCCCAGGGAGCCGAGCTCGCCTTCACCTACCAGACCGAGCGCTTCAAGGAGCGGGTCAGCGAGATGGCCGCCGAGCTTGGCTCGTCGATCGTGTTGCCCTGCGATGTCGCCGAGGACGCCCAGATCGAGGCACTGTTCAGCGGCCTGCGGGCCCACTGGGATGGCTTCGACGGATTGGTGCACGCGATTGCCTTTGCCCCACGCGAAGCAATCGCAGGAGACTTTCTGGAGGGCGCGAGCCGAGAAGCCTTCCGGGTCGCGCACGACATCTCGGCCTACAGTTTCGTCGCCCTCGCCAAGGCCGCGCGGCCGATGCTCGAGGGCCGACGCGCGGCCTTGCTGACCCTCAGTTACCTCGGCGCGCTGAAAGTCGTCCCGAACTACAACACCATGGGGCTTGCAAAAGCCAGCCTCGAGGCCTCGGTGCGCTACCTGGCCGAAAGCCTGGGCCCATCCGGCATCCGCGTAAACGGCATTTCGGCGGGCCCGATCAAGACGCTCTCCGCGGGCGCGGTCGGCGGCTTCGACGCG
>CAZAVT010000034.1:0-2059 GCA_964488395.1 uncultured Burkholderiaceae bacterium
CTATCAGGTCTACTCTGCCGATCTCACCGAACCGCATGACCTGAGGGTATCCCATGTCGCGGTGAATCAGCGTGAGCTTGTCGATGACTCTGCCTGCTGGTTCCCATTGCCCGCTCTGCGCCGGGCGCAGGCGGCGGGTCGGATTGGCGCCATCGCAGCGCGATTTCATGGCATGCCGACCAATCGTAGCCAGCGTCATACGATTGAGACCGACTGCCCCGAATTGCTCGCACGCTGTCGTGTCGATCAAGTCGACTGTGCGGTTTTGGTCGCCAATTGTCCGGTCTGTCATCAGACCTTGTCGCTCGCGGCCCGCCACCTCGAGCAGGCAGGCATTGCGACGGTCGTGATGGGAGCTGCCAAGGACATTGTCGAAAGCTGCGGTGTCCCGCGCTTTGTCTTTAGCGATTTCCCTTTGGGAAATGCTGCGGCTCGACCGCACGATCCGGATTCACAGGATTCGACGCTGGCGCTCGCGCTCGATCTGCTCGAGCGAGCGTTTGTGCCGCGCACCACGGTTCAGAACCCGTTGCAATGGCAAGGGCGCTCCGACTGGAAGGCCCATGTTCTCGATGTGGGTAGTCTCACGCCAGAGGCGATCGAGCAGCGGCGAGCCGAGCTGGAACGTGATCGGTCGATCGCACGGGCCCTGAGGGAGCCCACGAAGGGTAGCGTCTGATACCGACTGGCCCCTCTTGATCAATCGGTCAGTCCGTCAATCGATCGAGCGAGCACGGCTGACCCATCTGAATCCGATCTCGCTTCGGTATTCGAGACGCGGCTCAAGGAGCCTCGTGATGTCGCCGATCGGTCTTGAGACGCTGATGCCGGTCCAGAACAGCCAGGAGTCGCTCAGCCAGTAACGATAGGTGGCACCCGCGCCCAGGCCCCCGAGTGTCGAGCGAATGTCGCCATCTTCCGGAAGGCGCTTCCGGTAGGCGTTGTTCCAGTGGTCTGCGTTGGCCCAGGTCGTCGAGGTGCTGAGGAAGAGCCGCTGCCGGCCGCCGAGGTCGATGCCTCTGACGAGACCGACCGACGCAGTGGTCCCATCCCCGCGCTGGAGCAGGTCCTGCGTCACTTCGGCGGCGAAGGTCCAATCCTGCATCAGGGCATAGGAGAAGATGAGTCGTCCGCGCAGGGTCATGTTCTTGATCGACAGCGCGTCGGAGGCCTCCTGGCGGTCGAGGTTCTGTGCCCGAAGCGACACGCCGATATTGCGGCGGTCGGTGCGCAGCGCGTCGTAGCTGACCGCGGGCTCGCTGAACAAGCCGTTGAGTTGCAGCCCCTGATCGGTCGGGATGGAGCCAAATTTCCAGCGGCCGTAGGCCAGACCGATCGAGGGGAGAACACGGGCGGGCGCCTCGATACCCCCCCAGGCGGTCGAGATCTTGGGGCCGATCGCGTACTGAAAGCTCCGGCGCTCTGGCGGCGCGGAGGGTTCTTCTGCAAGGCTCGGCAGCGAGAGGGCCAGCACGAGGCTACCGATCGCGCCTGCGGTCAGGCGCACGCTCATGCTCGGCCGATCGATCGTATGATCGCGGTCATGTCTAAAGAGGCCACGGTTGTATGCAGCGAGCATACCCTGTCGAGCTTGCGGCAGGGCATTCTGGCTGAGCTTTCCTGTCGTTCGATCAATTCGACGGTTTGCCCATCGGAAGTCGCTCGCCGATTGGATCCGCAGGAGTGGCGGGCGCTG
Source organism: uncultured Burkholderiaceae bacterium (assembly GCA_964488395.1). Lineage (GTDB taxonomy): Bacteria > Pseudomonadota > Gammaproteobacteria > Burkholderiales > Burkholderiaceae_E > SYIM01. The sequence goes on from CAZAVT010000034.1 coordinate 1,697, forward strand.
ATGCCGCTTGTGCGAGAGGCCGCGCGTTGCTTGGCGCAGGAGGGTCGTGTTGAGATCCTGCAACGCGGCATGGTCCTGTCGCCCGGTGATCCGTGGCGCGGCCCCATCCGAATCGGCAAGCCGAGGGCGGGGCGGTAGGATGGCGACTTTCTGGTCTTGAGGAGATGCCGATGAATCAGCTCGATTTCCAGGGCCGTCATGCGATCGTGACGGGCGGTGCGACTGGACTGGGTTTTGCGATCGCCCAGCGGCTGATTGCCTCCGGTGGAAGTGTCACCTTGTGGGATCGAGATGAATCGGGCGCGCAGCAGGCGGCCGCCCTGCTTGGCGCAGCGGCTGACTCGGTGGTTGTCGATGTGGCTG
>CAZAVT010000034.1:2069-16142 GCA_964488395.1 uncultured Burkholderiaceae bacterium
GACCCGGTCCCGGCACCGTCAGGTGCACGCGCTGGTGAACAGTGCGGGCGTCACGGGCCCCAACACCAAGGTCTGGGACTATCCGGTCGATGCCTGGCGTCAGGTGATCGATGTCAACCTGAATGGGCTCTTCTACTGCTGCCGCGAGCTCGTGCCCTGGATGCAGACCTTCGATCATGGACGGATCGTCAATATCGCGTCGGTCGCCGGCAAGGACGGCAATCCTAACGCGAGCGCCTACAGCGCGAGCAAGGCAGCGGTGATCGGCCTGACCAAGTCGCTCGGCAAGGAGCTCGCTGCGACGGGGATTCGCGTCAATTGCGTGACACCAGCGGCGGTGCGTACGGCGATCTTCGACCAGATGACACCGGAGCACATCGGCTTCATGCTCTCGAAAATCCCGATGGTGCGTTTCGGTCTGCCGGAGGAGATCGCCGCCATGGTCGCCTGGCTGTGTACCGAGGAATGCTCGTTCTCGACGGGGGCGGTCTTCGATCTGTCGGGCGGCCGTTCGACCTACTGACCACTACCCTACGGAGGCCTGTCGTGATTTCGAAGTTCATCCGCAGCGGAGCCCAAACGGCCCGCCCCTTGCTCCGTAGTGTCGCTCTGGGCAGCCTCGCGCTTGCCGCGACCTTGTTCGCCGAACTCGCTGCAGCCCAGGCCTATCCGTCGCGCCCCGTTCGCGTGGTCGTGCCCTTCCCGGCGGGGTCAGGCGTCGATGTCGTGGCCCGACAGGTGGTCTCGCGAACGGCGTCGGCACTCGGTCAGCCGATCGTCATCGATAATCGTGCGGGCGCAGGCGGCAACATCGGTACCGAACACGTCGCCCGCCAGCCCGCCGATGGCTACACCCTGCTGTTTAACGCGACGCAGCTGGTTGGCAACCCGGGCCTTGGCAATACCCGTTACGATGCGATTCGCGACTTCGCGCCGGTGATTTTGGTGTCGCGGATTCCTGCCCTGCTGGTGGTGCCGGCGTCATCCCCTGTGAAGTCAGTGGCTGAGCTGATCGCACTGGCCCGCAGCAAGCCAGGAGCGCTGAGCTACGCTTCAGGCGGCAATGGGGGGATCGGTCATTACGCTGGCGAACTGTTCAAGACTCATGCAGGAGACCTGGACATCGTCCACGTCCCCTACAAAAGCGCGGCTGAACAGGTGATGAGCGTGATGCAGGATCAGACGCAGCTCGCGTTTCCCGCGCTGATGATCGCCCTGCCGCAGGTCAAGGCGGGCAAGCTTCGGCCGCTCGCGGTGACGACCACCAACCGCAGCCCGCTCTTTCCAGACGTCCCCAGCACTCGCGAAGCGCTCACACCGGGCTTCTCTCTGGACGCCTGGTATGGCTTGCTTGCGCCCGCCGGCACTCCAGTCGCGATCATCGATCGGCTCAACTCCGAAGTCCGCAAGGTGCTGGCCGATCCAACCATCCGAGAGGCCCTGATCGCAGGCAGTCACGAGATTGTCGCTAGCACTCCGCAGGAATTCGCCCAGGTGATCGCCGCCGATCTGAAGGTCTGGACCGACCTCGCCATCCAGTTGAAAGTCAAAGCGGACTGACGCATGAGGATCCGCTCCGTGCGGACGGTCTGCTTCGCGCAGCCGATGATCCCGATCCACCAGGGCAACTTTCCGGGTGTTCTGGAATTGGTGCTGACCGTCGTCGAGGCGGACAACGGGTGTGCCGGATACTCGCTCGCCCGCAGTCACGGGGGGCAGCCCGGCAGCACGATCGCCGACCCAATCCGGGTGTCGCTCGCGCCACGTGTGCTTGGACTCGATCCGCGCGAACCCGAAGTGGCCTGGCATCGCATGCTGGCGCTTGAGCCGGCGGGCTACGTGAGCGTGTTCTCGATCAGCGCGCTTGACGTCGCGATCTGGGACCTGTCCGCCCGGCTCGAGGGCCAGCGCCTCGCTGAACGACTGGGCGCGAGCCGGGGCTCGCTCGAGGCCTACGCGAGCTCCACTCACTACGACACGATCCATCGCTACGTCGAAGATCTGCAACTTGCGCTCGCCCGGGGCTATCGGGCGTACAAGGTCCACCCGTTCTATGAGGCGGCGCGGGATATCGATCTGGCAAAGGCCCTGCGTGCCGCAGCCGGGCCGGATGTGAAGCTGATGCTCGATGCGGCCAAGCGCTACGATGAGCCTGAGGCCCTGCGGGTCGGACAGGCGTTGCAGGAGCTTTATTTTCATTGGTTCGAAGAGCCTATGCCTCAGCATGATTGGCCAGCCTACCGGCGCTTGCGAGCGGCGCTTGCTGTGCCGGTAGTGGGAGGCGAGACCTTGCCCGGACTTGATCCCGCCATCGCCAACGCGCTGGCAGCGGGCGCCTACGGGGCGGTGCTCTGCGACGCCTACTGGAAGGGCGGCGTCACCGGCTTTCGTCGGACCGCAGCCGTCTGCCGCGAGTATGGCGTGCCGGTGATCTCCCACCACGGCGCGAGCGCGCTCATGAATCTCGCGAACCTGCATTGCCTGTGCAGCCATGAGGAGCCGGCGATGCTCGAGATGCTGTTTCCGGAAGCACCCTACGAGATGGGTATCGATCGCCCGCTACGGATCGACCCGCAAGGTCTCGTCCACTTGCCCGAAGGTCCCGGACTCGGTGCCGTGCCGGACTGGTCCTACATCGAAGCCCATCGAGTGGGTGTATCGCAGACCGTTACGCTCGAGAGCCCGTCATGAAAATCCGATCGGTGCGGGCTTTCGCGATTCGCAGCGATCTGACGGGCGGTCCCGCGACGACCCCAGCGCGTCGTCCGGCATGGACGCAGGACGCCGAGGTGGCCAGTCCGATGTCCCACTACCCGCGGTTCAAGCGCTTGCGTGCGACCTGGCGGCCGACCTGGCCGTCAGTGGGTTGCCTCGTGACTGCGGACAATGGCCAGTGGGGCTTTGGCATGAGTCGCTATGGGCCCCCGGTGATTGAGATCATCAACGGTCACCTCGGGCCGCTTCTCGAGGGTGAGCCGGCCCTCGCCACCGAGCGCGCCTGGGACATGATGCAGGCCATGAGTTCGCCCTATGCGGGAGGCCTTTCGTGTTATGCGATCAGTGCGATCGACCTTGCGTTGTGGGATCTGAAGGGTCGGGTTCTGGGTCAGCCGGTTTACCGTTTGATCGGGGGGCCTGTCCGCGATCATCTCGATTGCTATGCGACTGGCAACGACACCGACTGGTATCTCGAACAGGGTTTTGCCGCCACCAAGCTCGCCTGCCCCTACGGTCCAGCCGATGGCGAGCGCGGGCTCGAGATGAACGAAGCGCTGGTTGCCGAGCGCCGTGCGCTCTGCGGGGAGCAGCGCGACCTGATGCTTGACTGCTGGATGGCGTTCGATGTCGACTATACAGTCCGACTGGCTGAGCGCTTGCGGCCCTATCGGCTGCGCTGGATCGAGGACTGCCTGCAGCCCGAAGACCTCGACGGACTGCGTGCCCTGCGTGCACGTCTGCCCGCCCAGACCCTGGCGGGTGGCGAGCACTGGTACACGATGTCGCCCTACGCGCAGGCGGCCTCGGGGAGATTGCTGGACATTGTGCAGCCTGACATTGGCTGGGCAGGAGGCCTGACCGGTTGTCTGCGGATCGCGCATCTCGCCCAGGCGTTTGGCCAGTCAGTGATCCTGCATGCGGGCGTCAACACGCCTTACGGTCAGCACTTCAGCCTCGCCGTCCCGAATTGCCCTATGGCGGAATATTTTGTCGGCTCGGCACCGGGCGTTCCGTTCGAGGAGGTCCGCCTGACCCCCGGCATGAAGGTCCCCATGGGTGGGCGGGTTCGGCCCGACGACGAACCCGGTTTCGGCCTGGGTCTGACACTGGCTGAAATTGACTCGATGATCCTGCGCTGATGCCGCGAGTGCATACAGCCGCCAGCGATGTGCTGGTCGTCGGCGGTGGCGGCGCAGGCCTCATCGCCGCAGCGACGCTGGCGATCCATGCGCCCAGCCTGCGCGTGATGCTGCTGGAGCGTGACTTCGCTCAGCCTTGCAATACCGCGATTGCGAGCAACTTCATCCCTGCGGCGGGGACGCGCTTTCAGCGGGCGGCTGGGATTGAGGATTCGCCCGAGCAACTCCTCGCCGATATTCTTCGCAAGAGCGGCGGCCAGATCGATGTGACGCTCGCCAGGGCGATCTGTGCCGCCTCGGCCGAGGCCCTGCATTTCCTGGTCGACGAGGTCGGGATCGGGCTTGAATTCGCCCCCGAGTTGACCTGGCTCGGTCATTCGGTGGCTCGCATGCATGCGCATCCCGAGCGCGGTGGCCCGCCGGTGCTGGCGGGCCTGCGGCGCTTCGTCGAGTCCTGTCCAACGGTCGAGGTATGGGATCAGACGACTGTGACCGGGTTGATCGCCGATCCGACGTGCGGGATCACGGGGGCCCATGCGCGGCGTGGGGGGCAGGCCTGGCGAATGGAGGCGCAGCGCGTCGTACTCGCCTGCGGAGGGTTTGGCGCCCGTCCCGAACGCGTCGCCCAGTACCTGCCGGAGATGGCGGGGGCACCACACATTGGCTCGCCGAAGGATCTTGGCGATGCGCTCGACTGGGGTGAGGCACTGGGGGCGGCCCTCGACCGGCTGGGGGCCTATCAGGGACGGGATTGTATTTTTGCCGACGGCACGCGGGTCACGCCACCGGTGCTCAATCAGGGTGGTATCGCGGTCAATGCGCGAGGTCGACGGTTCGTGAATGAGTTAGAGGATTATTCGAGTCTTGCTCGCGTCTACCGCCAGCAACCAGGCCAGGGCGCTTATTTCATCTGGGATCAGCGTATTCAGGAGCAGGTGGCGGGGGTGCTGGTCATGCGTCAGGCCATGGAGCGCGGTGGCATTGTCTGCGCCGCCGACGCGGTCGAGCTGGCTCAGGTCTTTGATCTTCCGCGCGAGACTCTCACCGCCACGCTTCGCGACTGGGCTGACCTGTCGCCCGGGAGCGTTGACCGGTTTGGGCGCAAGGCTCCTGATCGTCCGCTCGCGCCGCCTTACTTCGCCGCGCGGATCACGGGGGCCGTCGCTCATACCCAGGGTGGGCTCGTGGTCGATGGATGCGGCCGTGTGCTGCGGTCCGATGGCAGTGCCATTACCGGTTTGTGGGCCGGCGGTAATGCCATTGCCGGACTGTCGGGTCGCGATTGCACCGGCTATCTGAGCGGCAATGGACTTCTGGTGGCCTATACGACGGGCTATCTGATCGGCCGCGCGATCGCGGCTCCATGACGCCTCACTGCAGATAGGGGTCTGCGAGTAGTTCGTCGTACATCTGTTCCGCGCGCGTGCGCACGACCCAGTCCTTGGCCGGGCGCGAGGCCATGTCGAGCATTTTCATCGCGAAGTGGATGGGACTGCCAGGGTCGTCCATGTCCTGCCGCAGCTTTTGCAGTGCCTCGCGTTCTTCGGTCAGAAGGACATTTTCACGCAGCACCGTCCCGACCAGTTGTCGGCAATAAGCCCCGTCCCAGACCGGCGGCTTGTTGGATGCATTGTTGCTTCGACTCAAGTGGACAATTTCCCCGCCCAAGGCCTGATTGCTTGTCAGGGTTCTCCACGCGCCAGGGGAGGTCAGTTTGATCAGCGACATCGCCTTAGCATGCAGGTCGGTCTCGAAGCTGTGCGGTGCCCTGGCCAGCGCGCGGGGATGCATGAAGTTCGGCGAACCCGCCGCCATCTTCGACGGACAGTACTGGAGCTCAGGCCGGTTGCGGCTTTGGCGAAAGACCATCGATGGATCGATCTCCGAGACCTTGCCTGTTGCCGGATCGAAAAACTCGTTCTCTGGCTTCATGTCTCGATGGACGATACCGAGCGCCGCATTGGCTTTGAGCCCCTCGAGGCTCGCCCGGGTCCAGGTCTGGAGCTCCTTCGGAGTCAGCTTGCCGGTGAGCCCTTCAGTGAGGGCGCCGGATGCCACGGGCATCAACTGGCCCAGGCAGTTGACTGGAAATCGCATCTGGACCTCGCCGTCTTTCGTGAGCAACGGGCGGCCGGACTCGTCGAGCTGGGTCGCCTCCTTGAGGAGACTTCGCAATTGGCGCGGGTCGAGTGATTCGATGCGCGGTCCGCCGCCATCGCCGCTGTCGTAGGCCACGACAAATCGTTCGTAGCCGACGATATTCATCTTGGCACTCAGATCGGGGCGCTTGCTTGAGTGCAGATAGGCGGCATTGGCTTCGTTAAAAGGGAGGGCCCGTTCGTAGGTGAGTGGCGTCACGCTGGCCTGGCCGTTCAGTTCAGGCCTGTCCTTTCTTACGGAAGTCGCGAGCTGAAAACCTTTGAAGACCCGGTCGGCCGACTCGCCTGGGAGCCGGACCCGCAGGGCCTCGCCGGAGGCTCCTTTGCCGAGTGAGCTGACGGACTGAATACCCAGGCGCTGAAGCAGTTCGGACGGCGTGCCCAGGGGAAGCTCACGGTGACCCTGGGGGGCGGCCAGTTGCTCCATCAGCGCGTCGTCGAACTGGTGGGGCAGCGCTCGATTGGAATGCGGTACGTCCGAGGGTGGAGAGGGATCAGCCTGGTGGGCAGTCACGTCGGGATGAGTGAGTGGCTTTCCCTCCGAAGTGGGCTCCGGCTCCAGTGGGGCGGTCAACTCGTGTCCTTGCATCAGGCCGGTAACGTCGATTTCCTGTTGGGCTGAGACCGGAACCGGGGCGGTCGATGCGTCCTGATGCAGCCGATCCCCGAGGATCCGGAGAAACTCGCTGACCGGGATGCGGTTGCGCTGACCCGCCGGTTGTTGGGCGAGATAGTTGTCGAGGTGCTGGAGCGCGTCGTCAAGCTTCGCACGACGCAGCAATTCCCGCACGGCGGTGACGGTGTCGTTCAGCCGTTGATTGCGTTCTCCGCGAAAGGCGAGCTGCCAGCCGGACTTGCGCCGGATCTCCATCGCCTCGCCGTCCCGGGTGCGCCCGTGAAGGGTCATCGTGCCCTGGCCCCTGCCCGGGAGCTTGAAATGCCCCTCGAGGCGCGACAGGGCTTGTTTCGCCTCGCCCTCGGAAAGAAACCGCAGGTTGGAGATGTACTGGGTTCCGCCTCTGGCGACGACATCGACCGGCATGCTCTTGCGCTCCCTGTCAGGCGAGGATGTCGGGTCCTGCGCGACCCAGTGTCGGGGCGAGCGGTTCCGTGGGCGAGTCGGATTGCCCGAACTCACGGTTCAGGAGGGCTTCGAGGGCGACCGCCCGGTCGAGGCCTTCCTGAACCCAGGCGGTCAGCTGCTGGGGCGAGGCGGTATCGCTGGGCAAGGTACGGCTCACCAGGAGTCCATCGCTGTCGTCGATGATCGCGATCCAGCCATGGACGAAACGCGCTTCGTGATTGAGCCGGTGAAGGAGTTGCAACAAATCAGCCGACAGGAGCTGGTCCGGTGAAAGCCCGCAAACATCGACCTCGAGCAAGGCTTGGGTCGGCTCCTCATGAGCCAGTAAGCGCAGCTTGCGGCCATCGATCTCGATTTCGATCGCCTGGGGATCGAAATCAGGGGGCAGCGACGAGCCCTCCAGGGCGAGGATGTCCTGGATCAGCCTCTCGAGCGGATTGGTGTCGTTCACAGGGGGCTTTTTGGGTGGATCGAGCATTCCGGAGTTTGACCCGCGCCCTCATGAAGGTCAACGAACCCAATAGGACTGGACCATGTATTGGCCGTATTGCCTAAGCGGCAGTTGATCGGTCGGGCGTCGAACGGCAAGGAGATGACGTGTTCCGCGTCGGCTCGCTGCCCTTGGTCGGGCGCTGTCAGTCGTTTCGCAGCGTCCGCTGCCGCCAATCGGCCCGCTCGCTTGCCCTGGGTATCCGATGAAACCTGGTCTAAGGACCTGCCACAGACCCCTCGGTCGTGATAGGCGGGGTAGTTCTCGGGGGGCGGCGGCGCCGTCCATGGATTTGAGGACCCGTTCCAGGGGGACCTGGCGCTGATCAAGGATCGGCGGGCAGCCCAGAATATTGAAGACCGTTACTAGCGGTTACCGGCTCCATCGCGCGGTCGATGCTTGTTTTGCGGCGAGAGATTTGCGACGGTCAGTCGATTTTAGGGTAAACCCTTTGTTCTGGCCTGGATAAGGCGTGGGGAACATGCCCGCAAGTGGGGGACGAATCGGGAAATCGTTTTTCAAGATCGGAGGAGGGCTCGAAGTAACAGTTTTTCGCGCTCGTGCCGATCTGGATTGTTTATCATCAGGGAGGGTGGATCAACTCAACGAAGTAGTCGTTTCGGTCGATCGCCGTCGTTGCGTGATTAACTTGGAATGACCCGTGTCGGCCATATAGGCCAGATTATTGCTTGGGGGTCTGGTTCGTCACTGAAAAGTTCGGTCGTTTCCCGCCGACCGGCTGGAGTGGTTCATGAGTGGTTTCAAGCGTGTCAAGCGTTGGTCGGCCACGGGCCGTCGCATGTCCTGGTCCCGCAATCGGACCCAGGTCGAGCGACTCGAGGATCGGGTGCTGCTGTCGGCCGAGCCGATGGTTCAGCAGTCTCGTCCCGACGAGGAGTCGCCGCTTGCCGCCACCAATGTTCAGCTTGAGGTCGGGACGCCTGAAGCTGGACTGCTGGCGATTGCCGACCTGACGCGAAGTCTGACCCGTATCGACCTCACCAAGAACGCTTCCCAGCACAACAGACTCACCGCCGGCGGTGCCGGTGGCCGCATTCTCGAGCTCAACGAAACTCCCAGTAATCTGCTGATCGATCTCGGGAGCGGCGAGGATCGGCTGACCCTGCGTCAGGAAACCGACGGCCGTCTGCGCCTTGGTGGAGATTCCGAACTTTTCGAGCTGCTGTTTCCAAAGCCCTCCGGCGTGCTTGCGATCCGCGGGCTCGGCGGCGCCGACCAGCTGACCATCGACAGCGTTTCCCTTGACTCGGCCTCGCTGCTGGTCGACACCGAGTCGATCGTACTCGCAGAGGGCAAGTCGCTGACCACTTCCGGCAATGTACTGTTACGAGCCGAAGCGACGCTCGACAGCGAAGACACCGAAAAGGCGGCGCTCACAGCCCAGGTCCGGATCGACGGCAACATCACCGCAGGTGGCAGCGTTCTGTTCTCGTCGCGGTCCGCGGTGGGCTTGAGCCGCGAGGGCGAGGTTGGCCTTGCGCTGACCGATCTCGAACTCGAGACGATCGCCAGCAGCCGGGTCGGGCCCAAGGCCCGAATCGATGCCGCCTCGCTGCAGGTGCTTGCCCTCACCGAAAACCGGGCGGTCGTCGAGCGGTTCGCCGCCGCTGGGGTCGTTCAGCTCAATGCCCGCCAGATCACCGAAGCAGTGGTTGCGGGTGGCGCACAGATCACGATCCGCCTGGATCCTGATGCCGAAGACAGCGATCGCCTCGATGTGCTCGTTGAGGCAGTGGATCGTAGCCGCTTTTCGGCTGTCCTCAATACGGTCGACAGCCTGGCTGGTGGCGTCGTGGCAGGCCTGCTGGGCACCGAGGGGTTCGATGCCGGCCTCGGCATGATCGAGATCTTCCGAGACACGCGTGCCTTGCTCGGCGACGGAGGCGACACGCTGCTGCTGTCCGGTGCGGACGGATTGTCCGCGGGGCGGGTGCAGGTCAGCGCGGCCTCGCTCGATGGCCAAGCGCCGGCGGGCGCCGATCCGGATCAGGCTGGCGTTCATGGCTCGGTGATCTCGAGCCTGATTGGCGTGCAGACCCTGGACGTGACCGACAATGTGTTCGCCTCGGTCGCAGGCGCCGACATCGATGCAGCCGCTCTGGGCATCTACGCCCTTGCATCCTCAACCCAGTCTTCGAGTGCCAAGGTTGCGACCAACCGGGGTCGCGGGGAGACGACGGCTTCGCTGTCGGACGCCACGGTGTCGCTGCCCGGCGCTCTGGCGATCGTGGCACGCGACGAGACGGTCTTCAATGCGACCAGCGCCGGTTTTTCGGCTGACCTGCCGATGCTCGACAACATCAAGCTGGGGATCGCAGCGGCCAGCAACACGATCGAGCGGACCGTGCTTGCGACGGTCGCGGCGGCCGAGGTAGTGACCAGTGATGTCGCAGTGCTCGCGATCGGTGACCAGACCCTTGAGTCGGTCACCGAGGCGATGGCGGTCCATGCGCCCGAGGCAGCCGATGATGGGTCGGCGCAGGGGCCCGCGCCGGACGCGGGGGGGGGAGCCGGAACCCAGCTCGCGATGGGGGGCACCTTTGCCTGGAACCAGCTCACCGGTTCGGTCGAGGCGCTGGTCGAGCTCAGCACGGTGGCAGCCGGTGAGGGCAGCATTGCCATCGAGGCCCTCAATGGCAGCGCGCTCTCGGCCGAATCGGCTGCTGGCACTGCGGTGGCGGCACCCGGGTCGGCGGCAGGCGCGACGCTTGCGTTCAACGCGGTCGGCTGGGACATGGGCAACATCGCCGCGGCCGGACTCAATAGCCTGCTCGGCACCGATGTGGGCTCCACCGAGCGGCCTTTTTCGGTGAGGGCCTCGGTGACCGACAGCCCGCTGTCGGCGCAAGGCGATCTGTCGATCAGCGCTTCCGATGAGGCCAGCATCGATGCGGAGATCGCCAATGACGCCGCAGCCGGTGGCGAGGGGGGATCTTCAGTAGGTGCTGCCGCGATCCTGGGCAGTAATCGGGTCCGCACCGACACCCGCGCCTCGCTGCTCGGCAGCAAGTCCGATGACGAGCGTCTGAGCGTCGAGATCGGCGGCGCGCTTGGCGTGCTGGCCTCGGGCACCGCCAGCATCGTTGCCAATGTCTCGATGTCCTCCGAAAGCACCTCGACCGGAGGCTCCAGCGTGGCTGTCGGAGGCATCGTGGTGCGCAACGATGTCCGCGCTGACGTGCGTGGCGAGGCGCAGGGTGTTGCGATCAAGGCGGGCGGTGATGTGGAGATCGATGCCACGCTCGGCGCGAGCATCGAGGCGGAGTTAAGCGGCGAGGTCAGGGCCTCATCCGAATCGGGCTTCGAGGAAGATGGGGCCGATGCAGAAGCCCAGCCCGCGTCCGGCGGCTCGGGCGTTGCCGTCAATGGCATGATCGCCAGCAACCTGGTGCTGTCCAGTGCTCAGGCGATCCTCAATGACAGCTTGGTCGAGAGCGAGGAGGGTGGTCTCTCGGTCACGGCGGAGAACGAATCCTCCATCCAGGCACTCAATACCGCAGCCACTGAAAGCAGCGGCACCGGGGTCGGCGTGGTGCTCGCGTTCAACAGCATTGGCTGGCAGGCGACCAATCTGCTCTATGGGGTGATCGACACCTTCCTCGGCACCGATGCGATCGGCGGCGAACAGCCGGCTTCGGTCAGTGCCCTTGTCGACGGATCCGAGATCACGATCGGTGGTGACCTGACCCTGACCGCAGTCTCCGTGCCGCAGATCGAGGCGACCGTCATCAACACCGTCGACTCGAGTGGTGGCGCTGCGGTCGGCTTTGTGCTCGCGAGCAATCTGAGCAGTTCGCGTGCCGACGTGCTGTTTCGCCCAGCGGCCGAGGCGACGGCCACGGTCGGTGGTGACCTGAAATCGCGTGCCAGTGATACGGCCGGCATTTCCGCGCGGATTGGTGGATCAGCGACCAGCAGCGGTGGCGCTTCGGTGGGCGGCAAGCTGGTCCGCAACGACGTGCGCAGTGCCGTCGCCGCGATCTTCGAAGAGGCCGATATCGAGGTCGGGGGGGACCTCTCGATCGACGCGCGGGGTTCTTCGACAATCACAGCGCTCCTGACTGACGATCCGATCGAGCTTGAAGAGGGCGAGGAAGAGGTCGACGGCGCGGGTGAGGACGGAGCCGATGCGACCGAGGTGCCTTTGCCCGACGAAGAGCCTCCCCTCGCGGAACAAGAACCGCCCGTCGAGGAAGATCCCGCGGCCGGTGGAGAGGAGCCTGGTGCCTCGCTGGCGCTCAATGGCCTGATCGCCACCAATCTGGTGTTGGCCGATGTCCGCGCGACGGTGCGGGACAGCACCCTGACCGCGGGCGGCGACCTTGCGGTCACGGCCAAGAACGGTTCGCTGATCGAGGCTGAAAACTCCGCAGTGGCGAGCGCCGATGGCACGGCGGTTGGCGTGACGCTCGCGTTCAACACGATCGGCTGGGAATCGCAGAACGTGCTTTTCAACGCGATCGACGCGCTGCTCGGTACCAGTATTGGCGACGAGCAGCCCGCCGAGGTGCGCGCCAGCGTGTTGGCCAGTTCGCTCGAGGCGGGCGGCGCGATTGCAATCGGTGCGCGCGCGCGCGAGCGGGTCACAGCGAGCATAGTCAACGAGGCGAGCTCCGAGGGCGCCAGTGCTGCTGCCAGCATGGTGCTCGCGAGCAACATGATCAGCGCCCGGGCCCGGGCCGAGCTTGATGCCGGTGATCAGAGCGATCCGCCTGTCACGGCGACGGCGGGGGGCGGGCTGTCGATCACGGCCGAGGACGAGGCGGCGATCGAGGCCGAGGCCGAGATGATTGCGAGCAGTGCCGGTGCGGCCGCGGTGGGTGGGCTGGTCGTGCGTAACGACGTTCGCAGCGCGGTCGATGCCCGGATGGCCGGTATCCGCGCGGAGGTCGGCGAGGACATGCTGGTCCTTGCGCTCGAATCGGCGGGCATCGAGGCTACGCTGACCGGTGAGACCCGCTCGATCGGCGGCGAGGAAGATGCGCCTGCCGAGGATGCAGCCGATGCGCCCGCCGATGAGGCACCGGCCGAGGAGAGCGCCGATGCTGCGGCTGCCGGCGGCGAGGCCGCGGGCGATGGCTCTGCGGCGGGTGAAGACACCACCGAGGGTGGCACCGAAGCCGCCGCCCCCACGAGTCTCGCCATCAACGGCCTGATCGCCAACAACCTGGTGCTGTCGCGCACTGACGCGATCGTGACTGCCTCGGAGCTGGTGGTGGGCGGCGGTGCGCAGGTGCTGGCCGACAACCTGTCGACCATCATGGCCGACAACTCCGCGTCGATGGAGTCCGATGGCAGCGCGATTGGCGTCGTTCTTGCATTCAACACGATCGGCTGGGAAAGCCAGAACATTTTCTCCAATTCGATCAACACGATCCTCGGCACCAATTTCGGCGCACAGGCGCAGCCGGCGCAGATCCGTGCCCGGTTGGTCGATTCGGATGCCGCGATCGGGGGTGACCTGCGCGTACAGGCGGGCGCGATTGATGAGGATGATCCCGACGCCGAGCACGGTGCCGTGATCATGGCGACGATCAGCAACGAGGCGAGCGCGGGTAGCGGTTCGGCTTCGGCGAGCTTTGTGCTCGCCACCAACAAGATCGCGACCGACAGCCTCGCCTGGGTGAGCCCCTTCATCGAAGGGCCGACCACAGCGGTTGCCGGGGCGGCGACGCCGGCTCGGGACTCGGCCGTGGTTGAGGCCGACGTGAGCTTGTCGGCCACCAGCGGCGGCGGTGCGGCGATCGGCGGTCTTGCAGTCACCAACGACCTGCGCGGGGGCGTACGGGCCGGGATCGATCGCGCCGAAGTCGAGGCGGGCGGTGACCTGACCGTCGAAGCACTCGAGGTGGCTCGGCTGAGCGCGATAGTGAGCGGCACGACCGAGACGCTTCCCGAGGAGACGGCCGAGGAGGCAGGTACCAATGTCGATCCGGCGGATGCGGGTGCGGACACGGGCGCTCTCGCAAGTGGGGGTGGCGCAGGTACTGGCGGCAGCGCCGCAGCCGACGCCGGCGGTGGCGAGTCGCTGGCCGGTGGCACCAGCGTCCCGATCGCGATCAATGGACTGATCGCCAACAATCTCGTGCTGTCCTCGGCCAGCGCAGGCATCACCGAATCGATCGTGCTGACCGGTGGCAGCGTCGCCGTCAACGCCGACAACGCCTCGGAGATCAGCGCCGAAAACACTGCGTCGATCACCTCTGGTGGCACAGCGGTGGGCGTGACCCTGGCGTTCAACACGGTCGGCTGGGAGCCGCAGAATATTTTCAGCAAGGCGGTCGACGCGCTACTCGGCGGCGATATCGGCGCCGAGCGGCCGGCCTCGGCACTCGCCAGGATCGAAAACACCCGGCTGGAGGCTGGCGGAGATCTCGATCTGACCGCAGCGGTCAGCGCCGTCATCGACGCGACCATCAGCAACGAAGCGTCATCCGAGGGCGGTGCGGCCGCCAGCATGGT
>CAZAVT010000035.1:0-16037 GCA_964488395.1 uncultured Burkholderiaceae bacterium
CTCAAGCACCATCACCGCTCAAGCCCTCGCGTCGCCGATCCGCACCCGCGGATCAAGCACTGAATAGAGGATATCGACCACCAGGTTGATGATGATGAACATGAACACGACGACCATCAGGTAGGCCACGACGACGGGCCGGTCCAGTTGGAAAATCGAATCAATCACCAATTTCCCCATCCCTGGCCACGCGAAAATCGCCTCGGTGACGAGCGCATAAGCGATCACCGAGCCGAGTTCGAGACCAATCACGGTGATGAGCGGAATCAGGATGTTCTTGAGCAGGTGCACGCCAATGACCCGGCGGGTGTGCAGTCCCCTGGCCCGGGCATAGCGGATGTAATCGAGCAGGCTCTGCTCCCGCACCTGCGCCCGGGTCAGTCGAATGATCAGGGAGAGCTTGAGGAGCGCAAGATTGATGGCTGGCAGGAGCGCGTGCTTCAGACCCGCCCACGAGAGGATGGATAGCTGCAGGCCGAGGAATTCGGTGGTCGGCCCCCTCCCGGTCGACGGAAGCCATCCCAGGGTCACGGCAAAAACCAGGATCAAGAGCAAGCCCACCCAGAACGTGGGCAACGAAAAGCCGACAATCGAGCCTGCCATGATGGTACGCGACGCCCAGCTGTCGGGCTTGAGCCCTGCGTACAGGCCCAAGGGAATGCCCAGCACCACCGCAATCAGCATCGCGAGCAGTGCCAGCTCCAGGGTCGCGGGCATGCGCTCGAAAATCACATCGAGCGCTGGGCGGCCATAGACAAATGAGAGCCCCAGATTGCCGGTTACTGCGCCGCGGATAAAAATCAGGTACTGCTCGGGCAGGGACTTGTCCAGGCCCAACGCGACCCGTGCACGTTCTTTTTCGATCTGATCGGCGTCGGCACTGACGAGGATCTCGACAGGGTCGCCGACGACGAAAAGCCCGACAAAGACCAACGCACTCGTAACAAACACCACCAGCGCCGCCTGAAGCAGGCGGCGAAGGATATAGACAGTCATCGAGCCGGACGTGCGTCTTGGGCGAGCGTGTACTGATCCGCCCGGGCCGCGTAGCGCAGACCCTTCCGGACCGCCCAGGTGCTGACCTCGTAATGAATCGGGATCACACCCATCAGCTCAATCGCCCGCTCGCTGGCTGCCGCGAGCAAGAGCCCGCGCTTAGTGTCATCGACGGTCGTCAATGCGGAAGTGATGATCGCGTCCAGGCCAGCATCGGAGAATCGCCCGCGATTGGCCGCGCCCATGCCGGCTTTGGCATCGACCGTGCCTACCAGGGAACGCAGGGGGGAGCTGGTGTCACCTGATTCCGCGCCCCAGCCCGCCAGCAAAAAGGAAAACTCGCCTTTGGTCCCGCGAGAAAAGAAGATGTTGGACGGCATGGTGTCGAGCTTGGTCGGAATGCCGTTGCGGGTCAGGAACTGGGCAATCGACTGGGCGATCGCAGCATCATTGATGTACCGATTGTTCGGCGCGTGCAGGGTGAGACCGAACCCATTCGGGTAGCCCGCCTCGGCGAGGAGCTTGCGCCCTGCGGCGGGATCATAGGGGTCCGGCTTCAGCTTGCGGCTGGTTCCGAAGAACTCGTCGGCGAGCAGTTGTCCCGCCGGAACCGCCTGACCTTCCATGATGCGCTCAGCAATCGCCTTGCGATCGATCATCATGCTCAATGCTCGACGCACCCGCGGGTCGCGCAAGGGATTGGCCTCCAGGGGCTTGCCGTCGACGGTCGTCACGAACGGCGAGTTGGCCTCACGACCGCTATCCATGTGCAAATAGATCAAACGGTTGGAAACCGCGGAAGAGAGCTCAACGCGAGCATCGCGCGTGAGCTTCGGGATATCCGCCGTCGGCACATTTTCGATCATCTGCACATCACCGGCCAGGAGGGCAGCGACCCGGGCCGGAGCGCTCGTGATCATCTTGAAAGTCACTCGATTCCAGTCGGTTCGCCGCCCCCAATAGCCGTCGTTACGACCGAGCACCACCCGATCACCCGCGACGTATTCGACAAATCGGAACGGACCCGTGCCGATCATTGCCTTGCCGGAATTGAAATCCTCGGTGCGTGCACTCTCAGCGACAGACTTCGGCAGGATCAGTACCGCTGAAAGATCGCTGGGCAGCAAGGGATGAGGCGCGTCAGTGCGCAGGCGCAGCGTGTGTGAATCGATTGCGGTGGCCTGGACAATTGGGCGAACGAACACCGTAAACGCCGCCGGACTGTTGGGCACCTTGGGCACGCGCTCCAAGGTGGCCAGCACGTCGGCGGCCGAAAACTCCGAACCGTCATGGAACTTGACGCCACGGCGAAGCTTGAACTCCCACTCGGTGTCGGACAGAGCCCGCCAGGACTCCGCCAGCGCCGGCTGGTGTCGCTGAGCGCTATCGGTCGCAATCAGTGTTTCGAACACGTGACGCGCCATGGCGTTGTTGGGACTCAGGTTGTGAAAATGCGGGTCCAGCGTGGTCACCGGCGTGGACAGGCCAACTGTCAACGTACTGGGCTGAGCCGCCAGCGGCAGGCTGTGCAGACCCAGAGCGAACAGCATCGGCAGTGACAGCGACTGGACTGCCAGGAAGTAGCGGCGATCGGGACGACTGAGGCTCATCGACATCCTCCTTGAACGTACTTCGAGATTACACGAGGCAAAGCCCGTGGGACAAATCAGCCCCTCGCTGACACAGGGCGTCCCGGTGCCACGACGGGCTTACCCTTTGAGGAGGACCAGGGGCGCTCATTGTTCCGATTGAGCAAGCGCTCCGTCGAGGAAGGCCATCAGATTGGCGATCATGTTGCGATAAAAGGCGCTCATCTGCTCGACCGTGTAATAGCCCAGATGAGGCGTCATCAACACATTGGACAACCCGCGGAGCCGATCGCTAACCGGCAATGGCTCCACCTCGAAAACGTCTAGCGCGGCGCCAGCAATTCGACCTTCGCTCAGGCTGCGATAGAGCGCCTGAGCATCCACAAGGCCGGCACGCGACGTGTTGATCAGCCAGGCCAGTGGCTTCATTCGGCTGAATTCAGCTTCTCCGACGAGACCGGCAGAGCGCTCGCTGAGCACCAAGTGAAGGCTCAGAAAATCGGCCCCTTCGAATAACGAATCGCGCTCAACTCTCACGGTCCCGGCGGCCAGAGCGCGGTCGTTGGTGAGATTGGGACTCCAGGCGATAACCTCCATGCCGAACGCTCGAGCGATCGGTACCATTTGCGCCCCCAAGCGGCCAAGGCCCAGGAGCCCGAGGGTCTTGCCGCGCACCACCCGACCCGGTTCGAGTTGCCAGCCACCCTCGCGCAAATGCTGCATCTGCTGAGGCAATTGGCGGGCAGCCGACAAGATCAGGCCCCAGGCCAGCTCGACCGTGCCACCGCTCGCTGTGGGATCGCCGGTCGCACCGGCGACGACGATGCCACGGGCCCGGGCCGCATCGAGATCGAGCGTCCTATTGCGAGGACCCGTAAACGTGATGTGGCGCAGGCGAGGCAACGCTCGAATCAAGGAGCCCGGGAACGGCATCCGCTCGCGCATGAGGCACACCGCATCGAAATCACGCAGCTCGACCCGCGCCGCTGCCTCGGAGAGCGGACGATCGAAGACGACGATCTCTGCCCGGTCAGCAAGCGGTGTCCAGTCTGCCAGCCTGAGGGATACCCTCGCATAATCATCCAGAACCGCGACCCGAAACATGTCGGCTCCTCTCCGGCGTTGCTCAACCGATCATTCGTCCGCCCGCTTCACCCTCATGAATCACCGCTTCGATCGTTCGAGGGGCAAGGCAATCCCCGATGCGCAGACTCGCTATCGGATCAAGGAGCGTGGACTGGCGCGTCACGCGACCGACCGCGAGGACGACCGTATCAGCCTCCAGCGGTCTTGAACGCGCAGGTTGCCAAAGCTCATAGATCCAGGCTTGACCAGCTTCGACACGCTCAACGAAGTGCTGGGTGATGATCTGTACACCAGCACGACGCAAGCGGGGCATGACATAGGCGATATCGTAGGTCCGAGCCAGGGACTCACCCCACCAGGCACGGGGACTGAGAATGCTCACCTTGACTCCGGACCGGGTGGCAAGGAGCTCTGCAAGGCCAGCGACCAGCTCGTCGTATCCGTCATCAACGATCAGAACCTTGCGACCCAATGCATCGGGATCCTTCACGGCCTCGTCGATCGCCTGATCGACCCCGATCATTCGACCTGAGGAACAGTCGATGCCAGCGCGCTCCGGCCTGTAGGCACTGTAGCCGCCCGCGTCGAAGGCTGCTCCGATCGCAAGCACCCGGTGCTCGGCCCGCTCGAACACACGTTGTGTGTCTGCGTCATCGACCCCCAGCTCGAGCTCGACCAGCCCCCTTTCGACGGGGCGCAGCAGATTATCGATCGCCCCTTGCCAGGATGAGCGTCCCGGAAGCGTGGCGAGTTGCGCCATCCGCCCACCGGCATGCTCGCGACGCTCCATCACGCGGACACGATGCCCCCGCCGGGCAGCCGCCCCCGCGAACTGCAAGCCAGCCGGCCCTGCACCCACCACCACGACCTGCGCTGGCTGGAGGGTGCGGAGCGAGCTGGTCGCAAATCGGCCCAGCTGCGCCTCCCGACCGGTGGCGGGGTTGAGTGCACAAACGACGTGATTATTCTCCGCAACCCGACGGATGCAGACATTCGCGCCGACACAGCGGTGAATATCGCGCTCCCGGCCCTCTTGCACCTTTCGAACGAATTCCGGATCGGCGATCTGGGCCCGGGTGATCGCCACCATATCGGCCGCCCCGGACTCAATCACCCGACGAGCCGTCGCTGGATCCCGAATCCGACCCACGACGAACACCCGCCCGCGCCCGGCGAGCAACTGTCGGGCCCGACCCGCCGCTGGCGCAAGAAACCCAAACGGCTCATCACTGGTCATGGGCGTGACCGAAATGTGCTTGGCGAAGTAGCCTCCCGCGGACAGATCATAAAAATCGAATAGTCCTGCCTGCGCAAACACTTCCAGCTGCCGCAAGAATTCGTCTTCCCGGATTCCGGCCCCATGGGCCAGCCTTTCGTCGATCGACAAGCGGAGCCCGACGGCAAATCCAGAGCCGGTCACTTGCCGAATCCGCTCGCCAATCTCGAGCACGATCCGCGCCCGGTCTGTCGTTGATCCACCATAGCGGTCGTCTCGATGATTGAACGCCGGCGACAGAAACATCCCCAGCAGTTGACTATGAGCCGCGTGGATTTCAACCCCATCACAGCCGCCGGCTTGCGCGTGCTGGGCGGATTTCACGAACCCCTCAATCACCGACTCGACGTCCTCGCTGCTCATCACCTTGGGCTGCTCGTGAAACTGTGTGGAGGCAATCGAGGAAGGCGCCCAGAGCGGGCGCCAGTCATCCGTGTAAAGCGTACCCTGGCCCTGGGCGCCGCCGCAAAACAGCTGAACCAGTACGCGCGCGCCTTCTGCATGAACCGCCTGAGCCAGTCTCTCGTACCAGGGGACCGACGCCGGATCGTAAGCGCGACAGCCCTGGAGATAGTTGGCGCCTGAAGGATGGGCAGCCTGCTGCTCGGTGACCAGCAGGGCGACACCACCAGCCGCCCTCTCCCGGTAATAGTCAACGTGCCGCTGGGACAGCGTGCCATGTTCCCCATAGAGCAGCGCATGGCCGCTCATCATCACCCGATTGCGCACGGTCATCGGTCCGATCGCGAGAGGGGTGAAAAGTGCTTCGGTCTCAGGCATCGGGTCGTGATTCATGGTCGATCATTTCGCAGGGGCGGCTGGCGGATGGAGCTCTCGCGCGATCTGGGGAGCCCTTTTTTCGGAGCCATTATCCCCTGTCGGGGCTGAGTTCGCAGAACTTGCCAAGGCCCCTCACCTGACAGAAGCCACCGCGATCGCGTAGACTTTCGGGATGGCCACAAAATCCGAACCCGCCGCGAGCGCACCGGCGCGTCCTGATCCGTCGTCGCTGAGAAGTCTGCTCGACCAGCTCGCAGCTGACTGCACGGCTCGTGGCAGGCTGCTGACGCCCATCCGCCGCGAGGTCTACGAACTACTGCTCCTGCGAGGCGGTGAAGCACGCGTCGAGGGCCTGCTGGAGGACATGCGGTCCCGACACGCGCGCGTCGCACCCATGACGATCTATCGGGCGCTTGATTTCCTGGTCCAGTCGGGCTACGTCGCACGATCGGAGCAACCAACGCTATACCGGGTCACGCAGCGCAGCGGTAGCTGAGTCGGCTTCACCCCTCGGTTTTTGCAATCCCTGACGATGCATCGGCCCACCTTCATACCAGCGCCTGGTGGCGCGGAGACAGTGTCCTTCGATCGTGAGGATCCGGTAGCCTGTCGACGCGCCATTCGCAAAGGTCTTTGGACTCGCCATACCTCCGGACTCGCTCCAGGCTTTGTTCAGGCCAATCTGGCCATCCTGCCCGGCGATCTTGCAGCGGAATTCTTGCTCTTCTGTCAGCGCAACCCCAAGCCATGCCCGCTGCTGGCCGTCGCCGACCCCGGAGACTGGCGTCTCCCTTCGCTCGGTACTGACCTCGATCTTCGAACAGACCTCTCCGGTTACCGAATTTGGCAGGATGGCGAATTGATCGCCGAAGTCGATGATCTGAGCAAATGGTGGCGTGACGACCTGGTGAGTTTCGCGATTGGCTGCTCTTTTTCGTTCGAGCAGGCGATTCTCGATGCCGGTATTCCCCTGCGTCACATCAGCGAGGGACGCAATGTCGCGATGTACGAGACATCGATCGAGACGGTGCCTGCCGGCCGGTTCCATGGACCAACCGTTGTCAGCATGAGACCCTTCAAGCCAAGCGACGCGATTACAGCGATCGTCCTGTCGGCGCGTTTTCCGTCGGTGCATGGAGCGCCGGTGCATATCGGTCAGCCCGATCAAATCGGGATTCGTGATCTGGCGAAGCCCGACTATGGAGATCCAGTCAACGTGGGGCACGATGAGACGCCGGTCTTCTGGGCTTGCGGCGTGACGCCACAGGCGGTGATTCGGCGTGCAAAACCCGGTTTCTCGATCACACACGCGCCGGGCAGCATGCTGATCACTGACCGCCGCAACAGCAGCCTCGCCGTCTGAGGAGGCCGAATGTCTGACGCTCCTGCAGCTTCGATCGCACTGGCGGAATTGGCTCGCTGGCGAATGGGGGTGCTGACGCCCTCCTCCAATACGGTTCTGGAGCCGATGACCTCGGCGATGGTCGGAGACGTGCCCGGCGTCAGCGCCCATTTCGGCCGCTTCCGGGTCGTCAGTATCACGCTCGATCAAGCCGGTCAGGATCAATTTGCCCTGGAGGAACCGCTCAAGGCGGCAGCGCTGCTGGCCGATGCCAGGGTCGGTTTAATTGGCTGGAGCGGCACATCGGCGTCTTGGCTTGGCTTCGATCGCGATCAGACGCTCTGCGAGCAGATTTCGCAACGCCATGGCGTTCCAGCCTGCACGGCGGTGCTCGCGATCAATGAACTGATGGCGTTGCTCGGGATCTGCCGTTTTGCCCTGATCTCGCCTTATACCGATGATGTGCAGTCGCAGATTATCGCCAACTACCGGGCGATCGGACTCGAATGCGTGGCAGAAGCTCATTCAGGGCGCAGCGACAACTTCTCCTTTGCGGCCCACTCACTGGACGAACTCCGCGCGATGGTGGCTCAGGTCCGGCCGGCTCGCCCACAGGCCATTGTCGTGATGTGCACCAATATGCGTGGCGCCCTCCTCGCGCCAGAGCTCGAGGCCGACAGCGAGATCGTGATGATTGACTCAGTCTCTGCGTTTGTCTGGAAGGCCCTGCACTTGCTGGGTGCTCCGGCCAGCGATGCACGGCGCTGGGGCCGGATTTTTGACCTGAAGCCGGACGGCAGAGGCCTCACGCGCTGAGCGCGTGCGAACGCTACGCGTCAGTCGTCACTGACCCGGCAGCCAAGTGGCGAGGCCGGGAAACGCCATCAGGACGAAAACAAAGAGCACCATGATCACCGCATAGGGGATCACCCCGCGGATTACATCCCGGATGCTGCCGCCGTCTCGACGTACACCTTGGACAACGAACAGATTCATCCCTACCGGCGGCGTGATCAGCCCGAGTTCGCACATCAGCACGATGAAGATACCGAACCAGACGGGATCGATCTGGGCAGCCACCACCGCAGGGAAAACCAGTGGGATCGTGGCGACCATCATCGACAGGGTGTCCATGAACATGCCCAGCACAATGTAAAACGCGAGGAGCACCAGAATTAATTCGGTCGGCGAGAGGCCAAAGCTGAGAATCCAGCGGGTCATCGCCTCGCCGATGCCGGTCAGCGAGAGGGCGAGATTGAGTACAAAGGCACTCAGGACGATGAAGAGCACCATGCCGCTGCTGCGTGCGGCCGACAGAAAAGCTTCTGAAAACAGGCGCGCATTGAGCCGTCTACCGCGAGCGAGGACGAGCAGGGTGAGTGCAACGGCGATCGCCGCAGACTCCGAGGCTGTGGCAAGCCCCGAATAAAGCGATCCGATCACCGCGAGAAAGATCAACGCGGGCTCCAGCAGGTCACGCGTGGCTCGCAGCTTCTCCAGGCGGGTCACCCCCGTTCCGGGCTCCAGGTGGCGGTTGCCGCGATGGGACAAATAAATCCAGAGCATGAAACACGCGGTCAGTAACAGTCCGGGAATCACACCCGCAAGAAAGAGCTTGCCGACCGATGTCTCCGTGATTGACCCGTAAATGATCATGTTGATCGACGGCGGAATCAGGATCCCCAGCGTGCCGCCCGCAGCAAGGCTGCCCAGTGCGGGGGGAAGGGGGTAGCCGCGGGCTGCCATGCTGGGGAGCGCCACCGTTCCAACAGTCGCAGCCGTCGCCACCGAAGAGCCCGAGGTGGCTGCAAACAACGCGCAACTGCCGATATTGGAATAGAGGAGTCCCCCCGGAACCCCGTCAAACCACTTCGCGAAGACGGCATACATGCGATCCGCCAGCCCTCCGCGCAGGATCAATTCGCCCATCAGGACAAAGAGCGGGATGGCAAGCAGACCCCCATCACTGAGCGTGCCCCACGCAACCGCTGCCGAAGACACGAGGAATGCCCAACCAAAGGCCATTAATCCGCCGCCCAGACCGACCAGTAGCATTGCCGCCCCGATCGGCATCCCAACGGCAAGAAGCGCGAGCAGCACCACGAAACCAAGGAGCCCCGCGTGAACAGCCTCCATCTCAGGGATCCTTCGCCGAGGAGACCGGCTCAACACCACCTCGATCGGACAAGGCCCGCAACTGCTCGTGCACCTCGTCGTCGGAGCCCTTGGCCCGAAACTCAGCCAGCACTTTCCGGTCACCCCGCAATAAAGCCCACGCCCACCGCAGCCCGGCAAAAAGCGCCGCGACCAGGAAAGGGAGCAGGGATATCAGCCAGATCGACTGCGGAATGACCATCGGCGTTGCCCAGGGGGTCTGGGAAACGCTGTTGAACTCCCTCGACTCGGAAAAGGTGATCCAGCCCATCCAGACAATCAAGACCGCCGCGCTCGCCATCGCGAGCACCGAGAGCCCATCCGAGGCAGAGCGCCAGCCTGAGGAAAGACGGGCGTAGAAGATGTCGATCCGCATGTGACCGCCATCGCTGAGGGCGAGAAAAAACCCCAACGACGAGGTGAGCGCCAACGCGTAACCGCTCAGCTCGTCCACCCCCTGGAGCGAGACCAGAAAAAACCTGCGGGCAAGAACCTCGACCGCAACGAGGAGGCTCAGACCGCACAGCGACAACCCGAAGATCCAGGCGACCACGGTCCGAAAGCGGCGCGTCACCGATCCGCCGGGCGCAGCCGTCTGGGTCATGGGCAAGAACTCCTTTGTCGGACGACGGACATCAGCGGACCGACCCCGCGATCTTCAGTTCAGCCCCAGGCGTGCACCCACCGTTCTCTTCCAGTCGGCCGTACAAGACGGGTTCTTCTGATCACAAATCTCGGTCCACGCGGGTAGGGAAATTTCACGCAACGCAGCCTTCACGAGCTCAAGATCCGCCGGCTGCACGGGAACCAGCTTCATCGCGTAAGAGCGCCCGGTCGTACAGGGCGTTTGTCCCACATTGCACCGCAGGCCGTCGGTCCAGAGCTCCTCGGAGGTTTTCCAGATCTCCTGATCCAGGCGGTCAAAGGCCGCAACCAACTTCTGCTGCTGCTCCGCAGAGAGCTTTCTCCAGGTGGCCAGATTGATCGCGTAGCCCTGCACAGCGACCTGCAGCCCAAGAGGGTAGGCGTGGGTGGCGCTCTCGGGCCAACCCGCCGAGTTGGCCGAACTGGGCCCGGTCACCGCACAATCGATGGTGCCGAGCTTCAGGCCCTGCGCGACATCGCCAAAGGCCATTGTGACGGGGGTCGCCCCGACCTTCTCCATGAACTTGGCCATGACACCATCGAGGATTCGAATCTTCTTGCCCTTGAGATCGGCCAGCCCGGAAATCGCGGGCCTGCAAAAGATCATTTGCGGACCAAACGGCCAAACACCCAGCAGCTTCGCGTTGAATTGCTGTTGCAAGCGGGCGTCCAAAACTGGCTTGTAAGCATCCACGACGGTCCGTGCCACCTTGTAATCCGTGTTGAGCCCAACCAGGTCCATGCCAAGGATGGTCGGCTCGTCGCGGGAAACCTGCCCCAGCCTCAACGAAACGATCTCGAACAACCCGCTCCTGAGGACCCGCAACTGGTCAAATTCCTTGACACCGGTCGCTTCGAGGTGGGAGTACGCGGCCTTGATCGGAAATCCGACACTCTTTTCAAACTCATCGAAAAAGGGCTTCTCGATCTCCTTGGCAATCTTGCCGGTGGCCGCCGGCATTCCCATGACCTTCAGATTGAGCACCTCGGCAGCCGCAGACGCCGCCGAGCCAATACCGATGGCGAGCACGCAGGCAGAGAGAAAGGCGGATCGTTGCATGGTCGAACCTCGAGAAGATTCAGGATGATGGGGTGTTGACGCCTCCTGCAAGTGTACTCAGACGCTTCCCGAGTCGCGGACTATCCCGAGCCCACCGTGGGGCGGCCTTGATCGATAAGACGGTTCAACGGAGCCCGGGTCGGTGACAGGTCGCATCGTCGCTGATACCCTCCTCCGGATGAAAATGCCGAGCTTCATTGACGAACCGCTCACCTCCTCCCATTGGGGTGCGTACCGGGTGATGGGTATGGCAGGTGCCCCTGAGGGCCTAACGCCCTGGTCGGGGGATCCCTCTCCCTCGCCGATCGGGCTGGCGATGTGGGAGGCCTATCAATCGCCGCTGCGAATTCGTCGACCGGCGATCCGCCTGGGCTGGCTGCGAGGACGGCCAGGAGACCCAGCCCGCGGGTCAGCGCGCGGCAACGATCGGTATGTCGAGGTTTCCTGGGAACGAGCCATCCGCCTGGCCGCAGAAGCCCTTGGCGAGACCCTCGCAAAAGCCGGTAACGAAGCGGTGTTCGGGGGCTCCTACGGCTGGTCCAGCGCGGGGCGCTTTCACCATGCCCAGAGCCAGGTCCATCGGTTTCTCAACACGCTCGGCGGGTATGTCCGTCATACCGACAGCTACAGCCTCGGCGCGGGTCGGGTCGTTCTGCCTCATATTCTCGCGCCCATGGAGTATTTGCTCGCGCATCAGCACGATTGGACGACCCTCGCCGCCCACACGCGGCTTTTCCTGTCGTTTGGCGGGGCGCCCGCCAAGAATGCTCAGGTTGGAGCAGGCGGCGCGTCGGAACACCGCCTGCCCGGTGCGCTACAGGCCCTGGCCGCAGCAGGCGGCCGCTTCATCAATTTCAGCCCCGTGCGAAGCGACCTCGATGTCCCAGATCACGCCCTGGAATGGATCCCGATCCGGCCCAACACTGACACGGCGGTCATGCTTGCCATCGCCTGCGAGATCGTTCTGGCCGGACGCGCGGCAACCGATTTCCTGGCAAGTCACTGCAACGGCTTCGAGGTCTGGCGGGATTACCTTCTCGGGCGGCGCGATGGCGTGGTGCGCAATGCCGACTGGGCGGCGCCGATCGCCGGTGTGCCGGCTGCACGCCTGCGTCAACTGGCCCGCGAACTGACCGAGAGCCGCAGTCTCATCAACGTTGCCTGGGCCTTGCAACGGGCCGACCATGGCGAGCAGACCTTCTGGGCAGGCATCTCGCTCGCCAGCGTGATCGGCCAGATCGGGCTTCCCGGGGGAGGCATCGCGCTCGCCTATGGCGCAGCCAACAACCTGGGAAGCCCCCATCGGCTGATTCCAGGTCCGACCCTGCCTCAAGGAACCAATCCGGTTCGTCGCTTCATCCCAGTCGCACGCATCACCGAGATGCTGGAGTCCC
Organism: uncultured Burkholderiaceae bacterium; assembly: GCA_964488395.1. Classification (GTDB taxonomy): domain Bacteria; phylum Pseudomonadota; class Gammaproteobacteria; order Burkholderiales; family Burkholderiaceae_E; genus SYIM01. Next base: position 12,323 of record CAZAVT010000035.1, read on the forward strand.
CAGGGATGCCGTTCACCTACAACGGCGATACCCATCACTATCCCCACATCCGGACAATCGTCTGGGCGGGTGGCAATCCCTTTCATCATCACCAGGACCTGCACCGGCTGGCCCGAGCCTGGCGCCGCCCGGACACGATCATCGTCAATGAACAGTTCTGGAATGCCCATGCGCGGATGGCCGATATCGTGCTTCCGGCCACCTGCATGCTGGAGCGCGATGACATCGGCCATTCAACCCGCGACCCACTCATGATCGCGATGCGCAAGGTCTTGCCGGCCAGGGGCGAGGCGCTGGATGACTTCGCCATTTACACCGCGATCGCCCGCCAGATGGGCCGAGAACATGAGTTCACCGAGGGGCGCACGACGATGCAATGGCTGGAGCATCTTTATGAACAAGCACGCGAGCGCTGCCGGACCCAGCAATTGGAACTGCCCGACTTTGCCGAGTTTTGGCAACGAGGCGGGGTTCGACTACCCGTCAATGATCAACCGGTGATTGGATTTGGATCCTTCCGAAGCGATCCGGTCGCGCATCCGCTCGCGACGGCCAGTGGTCGCATCGAACTGTTTAGCGAGAAGATCGCGGGCTTCGGACTCAGCGATTGTCCTGGTCATGCGAGCTGGATCGAGCCCCGCGAGTGGCACGGTTCGGCCCTCGCACGGCGGTTTCCTCTTCACCTCTTGTCGGACCAACCGTCCACCAAGCTCCATAGCCAATTGGATCATTCGGCTTTGAGCCGGGCCAATAAGATCGGCGGTCGCGAGCCCATCCACATTCATCCGGACGATGCCCGCGGCCGCGGGATCCAGGACGGCTCCCTGGTGCGAGTGTTCAATGACCGTGGGTCCTGCCTCGCTGCCGCCCGCCTCGACAGGGGCCTTCGCCCGGGCGTGGTCAAGCTGTCAACGGGCGCCTGGTGGGATCCCGAGCGGCCGGGAGACCCTAGCGGACTTGATCGGCACGGCAACCCCAACACGCTCACTCGCGACGCTGGGGCATCGGATCTATCCCAAGGCTGCTCGGCGCAGAGCTGCCTGGTACAAATCGAGTGCTGGCAGGGGGATGCGCCGCCCATTCAAGTCTTCGAGCCGCCACAGTTGATGACCGAGAAAGCGGCCGACGCTGTTCCTTTTGATCGATCGAATCCCGTTTGAGACCCCCAGGAGGCATGGGCGATGACCTTTTCGACCGCTCCCGCGCCATCGTCACGTCAGACGGCGCCCATCGCAGTGCACAGCGTACGCCCGCCAGCTCTTGCGGGTTCCTTCTATCCGAGGGAAGTCACCGCGCTGCGGCAGATGGTTGCCGACTGCATCGATCAAGCGCCTCAGACCACGATTCGGCCAAAAGCGCTGATCGCTCCCCATGCAGGCTATGTCTACTCAGGCCCGATCGCGGGAGCTGCCTACCGGTCGATTGTGCCCCTCGCAGGAATCATCCGACGGGTCGTGTTGCTGGGTCCGCCTCATCGGGTCGCGGTCGGGCAGTTTTGCATCCCGCAAGCCCGCGCCTTCGCCTCGCCGCTGGGCGAAGTACCCCTCGATCGTGAGGTGCTGGACCGATTGGCTCGCCGCGCCGACATGCGGGTGGACGATGGGCCCCACCGCGACGAGCATTGCTTGGAAACCCAGCTGCCCTTTTTACAGCAGGCGCTCGGGTCCTTCCAACTGGTACCGATACTCGTGGGCGCCGCCTCGCCAGAGGCGGTCGATGCGCTGCTCAAGGAGCTCTGGGGCGGCGACGACACCCTGGTCGTCATCAGCTCGGACCTGTCCCACTACCACGATTACGACAGAACCCGCCAGCTTGACGAAGCGGCGCGGCAGGCCATCGAGTCGCTTCGCGGCGACCGACTTGGCGAAGAGCAGGCCTGCGGTCGACACGCTCTTCGTGGACTCCTGAGCCGAGCGGCCGCACTCGATCTGCGAGTCACGACCCTTGACCTTCGGAACTCGGGTGACACGGCCGGCCGGGCACAACGCGATCGGGTCGTCGGCTACGGCAGCTGGGTACTCGAGTACGCCACCCAGGCCCGCCTGACCGACGCCGATCGGCACCAGCTCACGCAGGCTGCGCGGCGGGCGATTGGGATCCACCTGCGACAGGGACGGACCCCTAAGGTCGATCTGGGTAGCTTCAGCCGCCCGCTGCAGGCGCTACGAGCCAGCTTCGTGACCCTGACGCTCGACGGCCAGCTGCGCGGCTGCATCGGCTCGGTCGTGCCCCAACAGCCCCTGGTGAGCGATGTCGTCAGCAATGCCTGCAAAGCGGCTTTTCAGGACCCCCGATTCAAGCCGCTCAGCGCCTCAGAGGCAGCGCGCCTTGAGGTGTCGATCTCGATCCTGTCGCACCCTCGGCTGCTCGCGACCGAAGGGGAGTCCGATTTGGTTTCGTCGCTCCACCCCGAAGAGGATGGACTTATTCTTGAAGCTCGCGCGCCCGGCGGGAACCTGCGCCGCGGGCTGTTTCTGCCGCAAGTCTGGGAGCAGCTGCGCGAGCCGCGAGACTTTGTTCGCCACTTGAAGGCCAAAGCCGGCCTGTCACCCGACGGTTGGCCCACTGATGCGCGGGTCTGGCGCTTCCGCACGGAAACCTTTCACTGAGGCGTCGCAGCCCTGGCCACCCGTACGGGCAGGCGCCGCGCGCCCCAATGGCCCGGTTGAGCCTCAAAAACGCCTGGCAGGCGCGCGCCACAATCTCCGCAGCAACCGTTGGCGTCGAGTGCCCACTCGGTGATCCGATAGCCGTCTCGCCCGATCAAGCGCCGACCACAGTGCGCGCACCAGCTGGACTGACGGTGAGGGTCGACAACGTTTCCGGTGTAAACGTGCCGCACGCCCTGCGAGCGCGCGATGCTGCGCGCACGGATGAGCGTCTCGTGTGGGGTGCGCGGCTTGTCGAGCATCTTCCAGTCCGGATGAAAGGCCGTGAAATGAAGCGGCACGTGCGGGCCAAGATGATCAACGATCCAGCGGGACATGCGCTCGATTTCCTGCGGGGTGTCATTCTCTCCGGGGATCAGGAGCGTGGTGATCTCGACCCACGTTCGCCGCTCATGGACCAGATATTCCAGGGTTTCTAAGACTGGACCGAGGCTCGCCGAACAGAGCTTCTGGTAGAACGATTCAGTAAAGCCCTTCAGGTCGACATTGGCCGCATCCATGGCCGCAAAGAATTCGCGCCGCGGGGCAGCGTGAACATAGCCCGCAGTGACAGCAACCGAACGGATGCCGCGCTCGCGACACGCCTGGGCCACATCAACCGCATATTCGAGAAAGATCACAGGATCGTTGTACGTGTAGGCGACCGATCGGCAGCCAAGCTGCTCGGCCACTTCGGCGATGCGCTCGGGTCGGGCATGATCGGCGAGTCGGTCAAATTCCCTGCTCTTGGAGATATCCCAGTTCTGGCAAAAACGGCAGCTCAGATTGCAGCCGGCCGTCCCAAACGACAACACGGGCGAGCCGGGCAGAAAATGATTGAGCGGCTTCTTTTCGATCGGGTCGACGCAGAAGCCAGAGGACCGGCCCCAGGTCGTGAGGACCAATTGATCGCCCTGCCGCGCCCTAACAAAGCAAAGGCCGCGCTGAGCATCGTGCAGACGGCACTCGCGCGGACAGAGATCGCACTGCAAACGACCATCATCCAGGCTATGCCAATAGCGAGCCGGCACCGCCGGCTCTGAGAGAGATTCATGGGTTGAAGCGCT
>CAZAVT010000036.1:0-2973 GCA_964488395.1 uncultured Burkholderiaceae bacterium
GGCCCTTTGCGTGCTTCCCACCGCCTGTAAGTATCTGCGCCCCCCCCGGCGGCGATCCCCTGGGGCTGCATGCTCCTTGCGCTCGTGGCCCTTTGCGTGCTTCCCACCGCCTTTAAGTATCCACGCCCCCCCCGGCGGCGACGGCTGCGCTGGCGCGATCCAAAGTGGGTCCGTCAGGGGGTCTGAGCGATGACCGTCGATCTTGCCGCCGCAGTCATCGCCGCCGCGATCTTTGCCGGCACGCCGCTCCTGATCGTCGCCTTGGGTGAGCTGATCACCGAGCGGGCCGGGGTACTGAATTTGGGCGCTGAAGGCATGATGGCGATGGGCGCGCTCGCCGGCTTTGCAGCCGCTCATCATTCGGGCAGTGCGACCGTCGCAATCGCCGCAGGCGCCTTGGCCGGCCTCGCGGGTGCGCTCGCCTTCGCCGTGCTTGCGATCAGCCTGCTGGCCAATCAGGTCGCCTGCGGCCTGGCGCTCGCGATCTTTGGCGTCGGCCTCGCAGCCCTGCTCGGCAAACCCTATGAAGCGCTCTCCCTGCAGGCCGTGCCAGCATGGCCCGTACCCCTGCTGTCCGACCTGCCGCTCCTGGGCCCCGCACTCTTTAAGCACCCGCCGATCGTCTACGGATCCTGGTTGCTGCTCGCGGGCGTGATCGCCTTCCTGCATCACTCCCGTCCGGGGCTGGTGTTGCGCGCGGTCGGTGAGGCCCCCGCGGTGGCCCACCAGGCTGGCTACCCGGTGCAGGCGATCCGCTACGGTGCAACCCTTTTCGGCGGTGCGCTCGCCGGGGTTGGCGGCGCCTTCCTGTCGGTCTGCTACACGCCGCTCTGGGCCGAAGGCATGGTCGCCGGTCGTGGCTGGATCGCGCTCGCGCTGGTCGTGTTCGCAACCTGGAGACCGGCCAGGGTATTGCTCGGCGCCTACCTGTTCGGTGGCATGCTGATCGCACAGTTGTTCGTTCAGGGGTCCGGCGTCGACTGGCAGATTCCCTCTCAGTGGTTGTCGGCGCTGCCCTATCTGACAACGATTCTTGTGCTGGTACTGATCTCGCGGCGCGCCGAGCTGATCCGGCTGAATTCGCCCGCGTCGCTCGGTCAGCCCTATCGCCCGGATGCCTGACCCAAGTCCTTGCCTCAACCCCCTCAAACAGGAGCCCCTGATGACCGCCCGTCGTACCGTAATCCGAAGCGCCGCACTGGCCGCTGGCGCCCCCTTCCTGCCTCTGTCCGCCTTCGCGCAAGGCAATAGTCCGATTCGGGTGGGCTATGTCTACGTGAGCCCGATCGGTGACGCGGGCTGGACCTTCCAGCATGACCTGGGCCGCCGAGAGATGGAAAAAGCGCTGGGCAACAAGGTTCAGACCCGGTTCGTCGAGAGCGTCGCCGAAGGGGCCGACGCCGAGCGCGTGATCCGCGAGCTCGCCCAGAGCGGGCACAACGTGATTTTCGGCACCAGCTTTGGCTACATGAACTACATGGAGCGGGTGGCCAAGCAGTTCCCCAAGATTGCCTTTGTCCATGCCACCGGCTACAAGCAGGGGCCCAATCTGGGCATCTACAACGCCCGCTTTTACGAGGGCCGTTACCTGACGGGTCTGGTGGCCGGACGGATGACGCAGTCCAATGTTCTGGGCTACGTCGCAGCCTTCCCGATCCCCGAGGTGCTACAGGGCATCAACGCCTTCACCCTCGCCGCGCGCAGCGTCAATCCCAAGGTCGAGGTGCGGGTCATCTGGGTCAACTCCTGGTACGACCCGGGCAAGGAGCGCGATGCGGCCAACACGCTGATGGCACAAGGCGCCGATGTCGTCACCCATCACACCGATTCGACCGCCGTGGTGCAAGCCGCGCAGGAGCGGGGTCGCTATGCGATCGGTTACCACTCGGATATGTCCAAGTACGGCGCCAAGGCTCACCTGACCGCCGCCACCCACCACTGGGGCGAGTACTACATCCGCACGATCAATGAAGCCATCGCAGGCACCTGGAAGCCCGGCAGCCTGTGGGGGGGGTTTCGCGAAGGCATGGTCGGGCTGGCACCGCTCAACCCGGCAGTACCGGCTGACGTCCGCGAGCAGGTCGCGAAGGTCGAGGCCGAACTGAAGGCCGGCCGCTTCCATCCGTTCCGGGGATCCATCGTCGATCAGGACGGCAAGGAGCGCCTCGCCGCCGGTCAGACCATGGACGATGCGACGCTCAACTCGATGGACTACTACGTGCAGGGCGTCGCCAGCCGTCTGCCGAAGAAGTGAGCCAATGGGTCTGCGCCTGACCGCCATCGTCACCCGCACGGGTGACGATGGCAGCACCGGCCTTGGCGATGGCAGCCGCACCCGCAAGGACAGCTTGCGGGTCGCGGCGCTCGGCGAGGTGGACGAGCTCAATTCGACCATCGGTCTGCTGATCACCGAGCCGCTGCCCGCACCGATTGGCAGCGCGCTCAGCGCGATTCAGCACGACCTCTTCGATCTGGGAAGCGAGCTGGCCGTCCCCGGCTACGAAGCCATCGGCGACGGGCATGTGCTGCAAGTCGACCAGTGGCTTGCCGAGCATAACGCCACACTGCCGAGGCTCGCGGAATTCATCCTCCCAGGTGGTTCCCGGATGGCAGCGATAGCGCACGTCGCACGCACTGTCTGCCGCCGTGCCGAACGCAGCGTGGTCGCACTCGCCGCGCACGAACCGATCCGTCCGCAGGCCCTTCAGTACCTCAATCGCCTGTCGGACCTGATGTTCGTGCTCGCGCGCGTCCTCAACCGAGCGGCGGGCGGAGAGGATGTGCTCTGGCAGCCCCGGCGCGGGGATACGACCACCGGGAGCCGCTGACTCAGACCGCAGCCTGTTCCCGCAAGCGGCGCGCGCGGACTGCTTCCGCCAGACCGTCGAGCACCGGTACGCTCTGCTCCCAACCGATGCAGCCATCGGTGATGCTTTGACCATAAACGAGTGTGGCGCCCGCCTTGAGGTCCTG
>CAZAVT010000036.1:2983-15947 GCA_964488395.1 uncultured Burkholderiaceae bacterium
TTTGATCGTGAAATGGGTCGCTTTAAGCTTGCTGTCATTTTCTAAGGTGACGCGCGTGTAATCTTTGGCTGGCCAAACCCGTACCGCAACAATTTGCGCGGCGCGTGCTACGCCATGGCCAAGTAATGACAATAGCAGTGTGGCGCCCGCCTTGAGGTCCTGCCGACCCGCGACCAGGTGGCTCTCGATCATCACCCCAAAGATCCGCTGCTCGCCCGTGGCGATCTGGGCGGCAATGTCGGCGCAGACACCCACCTGGTTCTCCGGCTTTTTCTGGCTGTTGCCATGGCTCGCATCGACCATCAGCCGGCAGGCCTGGCCCGAAGCGGCCGCTTCCGCGCAAGCCGCTCGGATGCTCTCGGCGTCGTAGTTGGGCGCCTTGCCGCCGCGCAGGATCACATGGCAGTCCTCGTTGCCGTTGGTCGAGACGATGGCCGAATAACCGCCTTTGGTCACCGAGAGAAAATGATGGGGCTGCGAGGCCGCCTTGATGGCATCGAGAGCGATCCGTAGGTTGCCGTCGGTGCCGTTCTTAAACCCCACCGGGCAGGACAATCCCGAGGCCAGCTCCCGATGCACCTGCGACTCGGTCGTGCGAGCACCGATCGCTCCCCAGGCGATCAGGTCGGCGAGGTACTGGGGCGTGATGATGTCGAGGAAGACGCTGGCGTTCGGCCACCAGTCGCTGGGCGTAGTCGCGCGCGGCCGCCGGGTCGTGGATCGAGCACGGCCCGATCACCACCAGCAACCGGTCATCCATGCCGTGGAGGATCCGGTGAATGGCCTGGCGCGACTGCGACACCACCGATACGACCTGATCGGTTGCCGGCAATTCGCGCAGCAGATGAGCCGGCGGGGATAGCTCCCGGTAGCCGCGGATTCGGGTGTCGTCGGTAGTGCTGGGCATGTTTCGTTCTCCGGTCTCGCCGGGGGCGCTCCTCTGAAGGGGCCCCAAAAGAAAAACCGCCGGGGGTTGAGGCCGGCGGTCTGGGTCGGATCAGGGGTGGCTCAGCTTCGAACGCGCTCCCGACTCAGTCCGCCGGCAGGCGGAAAGCCGTAAAAGCCGTAAAACTCAAAAAACCATGCACTGATCATTGGAGGAGTGTAGCCCTGAAAAGTGGCGGGATGCAAGCGTCTTGTCGGGGGCCCGCCACTGCGGATCCTGGTCGATCGGCACGAGCGTGTGATCGCGAACCGATTCAGCGCCCCGTGCCGCCAACGGTCAGCCCCTCGATGCGCAGCGTCGGCTGGCCAACGCCGACGGGCACGCTCTGTCCATCCTTGCCGCAAACCCCAACGCCAGAATCGAGTCGCATGTCGTTGCCGATCAGGCTGATGTGCTTCAACGACTCCGGACCGTTGCCGATCAGGGTCGCGCCCTTGACCGGGTACTGCAACTTGCCGCCCTCGACCCACCAGGCCTCGGAGGCGGAGAAGACGAATTTGCCATTGGTGATGTCGACCTGCCCACCGCCAAAATTGGCGGCGTAGAGCCCGCGGTCGACCGACGCGATGATCTCGGCCGGATCGCGCGTGCCGCCCAGCATGAAGGTGTTGGTCATGCGCGGCATCGGCAAATGCGCAAATGACTCCCGCCGCCCGTTGCCGGTGAGCGGCACCCGCGACAGCCTCGCGTTGAGACTGTCCTGCAGGTAGCCCCGGAGGATCCCATCCTCGATCAATACGTTACGGCGCGTTGGATTGCCCTCATCGTCGACATTGAGCGAGCCGCGACGGCCCGCAATCGTGCCGTCATCGATCACCGTCACACCGGGTGCGGCGACCCGCTCGCCGATGCGACCTGAAAAGACCGACGACCCCTTGCGATTGAAGTCGCCCTCGAGCCCATGACCCACCGCTTCGTGAAGCAGCACGCCCGGCCAGCCCGAACCCAGGACGACGGTCATGGTGCCGGCGGGCGCCGGCCGTGCCTCGAGGTTGGTGAGCGCTGCGTGCACCGCCTCGCTCACATAGCGCTCGATCGTCACATCATCGAAAAGCTCCATCCCAGCCCGTCCGCCGCCACCGCTGTGGCCCTGCTCGCGACGCCCACCCTGCTCGGCGATCACAGTGAGGGACAGGCGCACGAGCGGCCGGACATCGGCTGCAATCAGCCCATCGGCGCGTGCGATGAGTACCACATCGAACTCGGCAGCAAGACCCGCCATCACCTGTACGACACGAGGGTCGCGCGCTCGGGCTGCGCGCTCGACCCGCTCGAGCAGAGCGACCTTGGCCGCTGCATCGAGCGAGGCGATCGGATCGCCGCCGCCATAGAGACGATGACCACTGGCCGGGGTCATCCGCCCCGCGACACGAACCCGGCCGGCACCGCGCCGGGCAATCGTGCGGGTCGCACGAGCCGCAGATCTCAGGGCCTCTTCGCTGATCACATCGGAGTAGGCAAACGCGGTCCGGTCACCGGTGACCGCACGCACGCCCACGCCGCGGTCGATCGAAAAACTGCCCGACTTGACGATGCCTTCCTCGAGCGACCAACCCTCGCTGCGGGTGAACTGGAAGTAGAGATCGGCGTAGTCGACGCGGTGCTGAAACACCTCGGCGAGCACCCCCTGCAGACGAGACTCGTCCAACCCGTAAGGCTCGAGCAACAGTGAGCGGGCAGTGGCCAGATGATCAAGCGCGGGTTCGGTGACTCTCATGGGTGTCGGGTACAGAGGTGAGGCGGTGGAAACACAACGATCATGCCGATCCTACATCACGCGATGCGCCAGCGCGGGCAGACCCGCGCGCACATCGTTGATACGACCCCGGTCGATTCGGTCGATCACCACCGCCTCGCCATCGTCCGATCGTTCGGCAACGACCACGCCCCAGGGATCGATCAGCATGGAGTGCCCCCAGGTGCGTCGCCCATTGGGATGGCGCCCCCCTTGTGCAGGGGCAAGCACCCAGCACTGATTCTCGATGGCGCGGGCGCGCAGCAGCACCTCCCAGTGGGGCTCGCCCGTGCGCGCGGTGAACGACGACGGCACGAGCACAAGATCGGCAGGCGCCAGCGCCCGGTAGAGCTCGGGGAATCGGAGGTCGTAGCAGACCGTGAGCCCGATCCGCCAGCGCCCTCCTGAGGATCCGGCATCGCAATCAAAGACCACGGGCGTGCGGCCTGCCCGCGTCGTGTCGGCCTCGTCGAATCGCTCACCGGCACGCGAAAAACCGAACAGGTGGATCTTGTCATATCGGGCGCGACGCCGACCGTCGGGACCGTAGACGAGACACGCGTTGGCCACCCGAGCCCGATGGGTGGTCGCGAGCGGCACGGACGGGCCCACCAACCAAACCCGGTGACGCTCAGCGGTCTGGGCAAGGAACTGCTGAATCGGACCTTCACCATCGGCTTCCTGAGCGGTGACCTTGTCGGTCTCTCGATCACCGAAGAGCGCGAAATACTCGGGGAGAACGATCAATTGCGCGCCCTGCCCGGCCGCCTCGGCGATCAGCCGACGAGCGGCCACGAGATTAGCCTCTCGATCAGGGCCGGAAACCATCTGGATCGCTGCAACCGACAAAGTCGGCGTGTCGCTGCTTCGGTTCATCGCGTGGTCCTCGCGCCAGTCATCGGGGATCAGGGCGGGGGCAGGTCGACCCGCGGGCGAAGTCGTTCAACCACGTGGGGATCGACCCACGAACCCGTCACGTCATACTCGTAGCTGAACAATTCCTGCAGGGGTTTTCTCAGCGCCAGCTGTGCCAAGAACGAGCCCAGACCGACCGCCGGATTGACGACCGCCGCATAGGCGAGCGAAGCAAGACCTGCGTTCATCTCGGGGCGCACGCGGACTCGCAGGTTCTGGCTTTCGGCGGCAAGATCGGCCTCGCCACGAATGTCAACCTGCGCCTGGACGCCACGCATCCGGAATTCCTCGGTACGCGCCACGCCCGAGGCGAGCGTGGCGAGCCCACGGATCTCATCAAACGCAAAGCCCTCCGCGATCAGGTCACGAAAGTCGAGGTTCAGCCGGCGCGGCAAGGACTGCAGGTTGAGCACGCCGATCAACTTGGCGAGGCCTGGCTCGGTCTTGAGAAATTGGCCACGGCCAAGCTCGATCTCGAGCTGGCCTGACATGCTGGGGTAATCCAGCGCGAGGGGCGAGCCCTGCCAGGCGATGCGGCCCGACATCCGGCCAACGCCGCCCGAGAGCGCGCCCTTGAGCCCGAAGGTCGCGAGCAGCTTGGCGGGGTCGGTCAGGCCCAGGCGGAAGTCCAGTTCGGTGCGCGACCCCCCCCCGATCGAGCCGACTGCGCCCGTCGTCACCAGGCCCTGCGGGCGCCAGCGACCCGAGGCTGACAGGCGTGCGCCGGGATGGAAAAGCTCAAGACGGTCCAGGCGCCAGAACGGATCCTCCGTCGAACCCGCATTGACCGCTGCAAGACTCAACTGACCGAGCTCTCGGCCCGCGAGCACCAACTGTGCCGCTTCGATGTCGATCGCAGGCAGGCGCGAACGTTCGCGCTCCGCGGCCGAGTTCGGCGTCGATCCTGGCAGCGCGGCCGGTGCAGCCGGAATCTCGAGCCTCGAAAAGCGGCCGCGGATCGCCCCTTCCGGAGAAGCCTCGGTCGGGGCACGCCAATCGACCCGCCCGTCGAGCTGGGCCGAGCGCAGCTCCACGCTCCAGCCGTCGGTTTGGCGCGAGCCCGCCGCGACCAGTCGCTCGAAGCTACGGCCAGCGAGCATCGCCTCGTCAACGGTGAGAACGACGCGGTCGACCGCGTCGAGAAGACCCGCCGGCGCCTCTGGCTGCGTCGCCGCGGGGCCGGGTCGCAGCGGCTCGAGCGCCGGTGCGGCGCGAGCCAAGGCAAGCCAGTCGTCGACCTCGAGGTGGGCCAGGCGCGCCGCGATCGTGAATCCCTTGGCGGGGAGGTCGGCCTGCCGGCCCAGAGCGAGCACCCCGCGCGCCAGCCGGTACTGCCCGGAGACGGCATCGGCAAGCCGTTCGAAGGCGAGTTCGATGTCGGAGCCAACCCGCGCCCGCAGCTGCTCGACCGCCGGTTGCGGGTTTGTGGGAGCGCCACCAGCGGGCGGGTTTGCTCTCGGTCGACGCCAATCCAGTCTGAGGGAGCGCGGCTCAGCCGCTGCCTTGGCCAGGGGTGCCGGCCACTGGCTGGCGACCCCGAGCAAGTCCGATTCGACGCGGACCTGGATCCCGGTCGAGTCCACGCCCACTTGAAGCTTGTACTCACTTTCACCTAACCAGCGACCCGAGCTCTGTCCCAATAACCATCGCTCCACCGCCTGTGCGTCGGAGCGGCCCCTCGCTTCGATCGTGAGGCCGGCCCCGCCCGTCCAGTTCGCCGTCCCCTGAACGGGTCCGCCGAGCAGGCTCGCGCTCACGTCGAGCAGGGCAACCCGCTCGTTGGAGAACTCGAGCTGGGTGCGCAAGGACTCGATCGGCGGCAGCCCCACACCAAGGTCGAGCCGATTGTCGACGAGCGTCACCGCGCCACGGTAGCGGGTCGGTTCACCCGCCCGCAGCGGCACCTCCAGCCCGAGCGACAGCTGCGCGTCGCCCTGCAGGTGCAGCTGCCGCAACGCCGGATCGAGCTGGCCGCGCAAGGGGCTCTGCTCGAGGAAGGCAAGCATTTGCGGCGTACGGCCTTCACCCTGGCCGCGAACCACGACCCTGGGTCGTGAGAAGTCCTCGATCCGGGCACTGACTTCTGAAAGCGCGACCCCGCTCAGCTGGCCGCGCTCGACCTCGATCTGCAGACCCGCCCGCTCGAACCGCATGCGCCCCTGGATGGCATCGATCACCGGCCAGCCACGGGCAAATTGGAGCTGGGCGCCCCGGAGCCGCGACTCGACCAGAAACTCGCCGCGCATCGGATCACGAAACGGAAACTCCCTCAGGTCACCGCGCACAACGAACAGCGTCTCTTCGGACTGCCCTGCCTGCACGGCCGAGGCAACCCAGTTCCGCACGTCCGGATTGACAACCAGCGGTAGATAACGGGAGACCCGGGTTGCATTGACCCGATTGAGCTGGCCGGTCAGATCGATCATGCCCGGCCCGTTACCCGTGTGGCGATAACTGCCGGTGAGGCGCCCCGCCAGATCGGCGTTCGCAAACTGTAGCCCCTCGAACGTTAATTGCAGCGTCTGGTTGAGACCGGTGCCGTCGGCTGCGCGAGTCCTCTCGGAGGTCCAGCCCACCTGCCCGGCAAGGCTCGCGAAGTTGAGCGCTGGCTGGGCAAACACTCCAGGAAAGGTGAGTACCACCTGGCGTGAGTCGACCCAGGCCTGACCCCCTCGCTCGTTGAACTCAACCCGTCCGCTCAGGTTTTCAAGGGTGGGCCAGGTGGGCTGGTTAGCCACCGGCGCGCCAGCAGCCCGACGCAGGCTCAGTCGCTGAACATCGAGGCGTACCGTGTAGACCGGGCGAGCCGAACCCGCTGCCGCCCGCCAGGCCACTCCGGTCGACTCGATCCAGCCGCTCGCGCGCAGACCCTGGAACGAACGGGCAAGATCTGGCGGCAGGGGCAGTCGCTGGGCTGCCGATAGCAGGGCCGCAGCGTCGGCGCCGCGCGAGGAGAGCGCGAGCTCGACCGGTTTGAGACTATCGGCATCCAGGATGAGGCGTTGAGGACGATCGTCCAGCGTGAGTTGCAGGCCCGCCTGCTCGGCGGCACTGAAGTGCTGGATCTCGATTTCGATCAGGGGACCGAGACCGCGTCGGGCATGGGCCTCGAGCGCCAGGTTACGCAACGGCAGGATACGGCCGTCGACCGTCACGTCGAGCGCATCGGTCCGTGCCTTGACCGCGAGGTCGCGCAACTCACCATCGCCGAATTCGGACCAGAGCAGGACCGGTCCACGCCCGCTCTGCACGATCACGGGCGAACGCGCGGGGCGCAGCAGGTTCGACATCCCGGCAGCGAGTTTCGAGAAGTCGATCTCGGGCGTCGACAGGTGCGCTTCACCCCTCCAGCTGCGTGGATCAAGGGGGTGGCCGCCAGCGGCAAGTAAGGCATCGATCCGAAACGCGAGCCCCTGCGCCGCCGCCGAAGCCAGCGGCGGGACGGAGAGGGCCAGCTGATGGCGGGCGCCCGCTCGGCGGCCACTCAGCTCGAGCCCATCGACCCGATGACTGCGGGCACCGAGCCGGTCATGCCAGTCCAGGCGCAGGCCACGCACCCCGAGCTCGCGGGTGTTGAGCAGCCACGCCCAGCCTTGAGGACTGCGGCTCGCGCGATCGAGATCGATCAGGGCGCCGGCCACGATCCAGCGCCGAGGCTCCAGCCGCTCAAGCGCCAGGCGGACGTCATCGAGCTCGAGGCGGGTCAGTTCGAGCCGGCCGGACAACAGACCCGAAAGCGAGAGAGCCACTTGGGCACTCGCCACGGCGAACTCCGGATCGGGCCCGGCCACGGTGACGCGCAGGTCCCGAACCGCAAGGTCAGGTAGCCAACCGTGACGCCCTGGTTCGATACGACCGATCCGGACGGTGGCCTCGAGCTGGCGCGACAGACTCGCCTCGATCTCAGGTCGCCACCGATCGAGGACAGGCCAAAGGAAGTAACGAATCGCGAGCAAAGCGGCGACCAGGCTCAGGGTCACTGCGAGGAGCAGCCACAGCAATCCCTTCAGCAGCCGATGCAGCCCCCGCCCTGTGCCCGGATCGGTCTTTGACGGAGACTCGCCGCGATCGGTCTCAGGGCGACCGGACGCGGGTAAGGCCGATGGCAAAGCGCCGTTCGCAACGTCGACCGGCAGGGCTGGATAGTGCTGCGACAATGGCGGAGGCCTCGAGTCCAGACTGGATGTCTTGAGTGCGAAAGGATACCCCTTCCATGGCGCCTTCCCCCGAGTTCCTCGCGACCTCGCTGTCGCCTTTCTTCCGACGATCGCTGGAATCGCTCGAGCGTCGCGCACAGCCGGATGAGGCAGTGCGGCAGCGCCTGGCCGATCTGGTCGAGGCTCCGGTCAACGAGGCGAGGCTGGCTAGGCTTTTTGATCGTCACCTGCCCGCGGCCCCCGGTCTGGACGAGCCGCAGGCGAGCCAAGCCGTGGGTGCGGGCCTGCGACGCGTCAGGCTCTGGGTGCTGCTCGCGCTGATCGAGCGCGACTGCCGGGGTTCAGCGAGCCTCGAGGAGGTCTGTCAGGCGATGACCGCGCTCGCCGTGCGCTGCACCGACATCGCCATGCGCACGGCCGGCACCGAACTGTCAGCCCGACATGGACTCGCGCTCGATGCGAGCGGCCATCCGCAGGACCTGCTCGCTGTGGCGATGGGCAAGGGTGGCGCGGACGAGCTGAATGTGTCCTCCGACCTCGATCTGGTTTTCGTGTTTCGCGAAGAGGGCGAAACAGCCGGCGTGGTCGATGACGATGGCCGGGTCCGACTGGGTTCGCGGATTGCCTCGAGCGAGTGGATGCACCGGGCGGCGCGGCGCACGATCGAGCTGCTCGCCGAGATCACCGCAGAGGGCTTCGTGTTCCGGGTCGATACCCGGCTGCGGCCCAACGGCGACTCGGGACCGCTCGTCGCCTCGCTGGGCATGCTCGAACAATATTTCTTCGCCCAGGGCCGGGAGTGGGAGCGATTTGCATGGCTAAAGGGACGGGTCATCGCGAGCACCAGGCAGGGACTCGAGTCGGCGCGCACCGGGGACGAACGCGACCTGATGACGATCGTCACGCCGTTCGTGTTCCGCCGTTATCTGGACTACAACGCGATCGCAGCCCTGCGTGATCTGCACGGCAAGATCCGGGCCGAAGTCACGCGGCGCAGCGCGCGCGATCCGCAGGCACTCGATGTGAAGCTCGGCCGTGGCGGGATACGGGAAATCGAATTCACCGCCCAGCTCTTCCAGATCGTGCGGGGCGGTCGCGACCCCGCTCTGCGCCATCGCCAGACCCTCGAGACGCTGGCGGGTCTGGCTCGACGCGGCATTCTCGGGGCAGAGGACGCTGCGGCGCTCGCTGACGCCTATCGGCTGCTGCGCCGCACCGAGCACGCGCTGCAGTACCTCGAGGACGCACAGACCCACCGGCTGCCGCATGGGCGCGACGCTCGCCAGCCGATCGCCGCCATGTTGCGCATGCCAGCCGACGAATTCGATCGCGCGATTGAACTCGCGACGCAGCGGGTCGCGGCCGTGTTCGAACGCCTGCTCGCGCCGGTCGAGGCCGCGGCGATCCCCGCATCGACGCAAACGCCGTCGGACCCCGTCAGCGACGACCCCGAGCTCGCCAGGCGTCTGGAACAGTTACGGGGGGGCTCACGCTACGCCGCCGCCAAGCCCGAGACCCGCCAATCGATCGAGCGTCTCATCGGTCAGGCCCGCGCGGCGCACACCGGCATCGCAGGCATGGTTCGTCTGATCGATCTGCTCGAGTCCGTCTGCCGACGACCGGCCTACGTCGCCCTCCTCGCCCAGTATCCGCAAGCACTCGCACGGGTGCTGAAGGTCCTCGACTGGGCTAAGTGGCCCGCCGACTATCTGATGAAACACCCCGTGGTGCTTGACGAGCTGCTCGATGGACAACTCCTCGCGCCGCTCAATGCCGAGATCTGGTCCGCGCAGCTGGAGGAACGGGTTAATGCTGCACGGATCGGCGATGATCCGGATGTCGAGCTGCAGATGGACCTCGTCCGGGAGGCTCATCACGCGCAAGTCTTCCGGCTGATGGTTCAGGATCTGGGCGGCCTGCATAGCACCGAGCGCATCTCCGACTTTCTGAGCGAGCTCGCCGATCGCGTGCTCGACCTGGTTCTTCGCTTGGTCTGGTCGCAATTGCGACAGCGCTTTCGTCCAGCGCCGAGGGTGGCCGTGATCGCCTACGGGCGGCTGGGCGGCAAGGAGCTCGGCTACGCCTCCGACCTCGACCTGGTTTTCGTCCATGATGACGAAGATGACCGAGCCACCGAGGCCTACTCAATCCTCGCCCAGCGGGTATCGGGTTGGCTATCGACAAGAACCGCGGCTGGACTGCTCTTTGAGACCGACTTACGCCTGCGGCCCAACGGGGCAGCCGGATTGCTGTCGAGCTCGCTTGAGGGCTTCACGCGCTACCAGCTCGAATCGGCGTGGGTTTGGGAACATCAGGCGCTGACGCGGGCACGGTTCGCAGCGGGCGACCCAGAGATCGGGGCGCGTTTCGAAGCCGTGCGCCGGCAGGTGCTCGCCGCAGCGCGCGAGCAGCAGCAGCTTGCCGCCGAGGTTCGAACCATGCGCCGAAAGATGCACGATGGTCATCCCAATCGCAGTGCTCTATTCGACCTCAAGCACGATGAGGGCGGCATGGTCGACATCGAGTTCATCGTGCAATTCCTCGTGCTGGCCCATGGAAACGCGCATCCCATGCTCCTCGACAACGCCGGCAATATCGCGCTTTTGAACCGCGCAGCAGACGCCCGCCTGATCGATGCGTCGCTCGCGCGCCAGGTCGCGGACGCCTACCGCCGCTACCGCCAACTGCAGCACAAGCTGCGGCTCGATGACGCCCAATACGCCCGCGTCGATCGAGCGAGCGTCGAGGCCGAGGTGCACGCGGTCAGGAGCCTCTGGAACGAGGTGCTTGGCGAGCCGTGATCGGCGCTCGCCGAGTACCTCGATCCTGCGGCCTCAGGGCGACAACAGTAGAAAGATGCCGATGCCTGCGGCGATGCCCAGGAAGGCGTTGCCGCTTAGCCGGATGACGGCAATCAGCACCAGGGCTGACGCCAATCGCGGATCGGCGAGGACCGCACCGCCCGTGAGCTCCCCCGCTCGCAAGCCGGCGAGGATCTCGGGTGCGAGCAGCGCCGAAAGCGCTGCGATCGGCGCATAGCGCAATGCCTCGCGCAGGAGGCCGCGCGGCTGCCAGCTGCGCGGCGCGAACAGGAAGACGTTGCGCAATACGACCACGAGAACAGTGAGCATGCCAATGATCAGCCACACGCGCAGGTCTGCGGCCGTCATGCCAGGCGCTCCTTTCGCTCCACGAGCAAGGCCACCATCACGCCGGTCGCGATCCCGGCCATCATGCCGCCGTTGAAGGGCAGGCCTGCGCCTGCAACCGCCACCACCGCCGCACTCACGCCGGACCAGAGCGCAACGCGGTCGCGAGTCATCTGAACCACGATGGCCAGTATCGCAAGCAGCCCCAGATAGGCCAGTTCACTCGACCCAGGCAGTACGGTCGCGAGCACGATGCCCAAGGCCGACCCGATCTGCCAGACCAGCCACACCGGCGTATTGCACCCCAGCAGATAGGCCACCCGCTGCCGGCGCCGGTCAGTGCGCGAGCTCAGCTGATAGATCGCGATGCCGTTATCGGTGGTGAGATAGCCCAAGAGCGCGCGCAGCCCCCAGGGCAGTCGTGACAGATCGCGCGAGATCGAGGCGCTATAGACCAGAAATCGCAGGCTGGTCAGCACCGCGGTCACCGCGATCCACAACATCGAGGCGCCCGACACGATCAGCGGAAGCGCAGCCAATTGGGCGGTACCGGAAAAAACCGTCAGGGTCATGCCCCAGGCCTGGGCGGGCGTGAGCCCGGATTTTACGAGCGCGAGTCCGCTCACCACCCCCCAGCTGAAGAGCCCGGGCAAGGCTGGCGCCACCTGCCGCAGACCCGCCAGGTAACGCAGGCGACGCAGGGCCACAACCGGATCGCTCGCCATCGCTCGGGGGCCGAGCCGGCTCAGGCAGTGCCCGCTCGTACCTGCCCGACGCGCCAACCCAGCCGAGACGCGGCCCAGACCGCACCGCCCAGCAGGATCACAGCAAAGGGCAGGGAAATCAGATTGAGCACCGTCCAGCCGTTCACGAACAGCAGTGCGCCAGAGCTCGCCGATGAGCTCACCATGACGCAGAAAACGCACAGGTCCATGAACCCCTGGACCTTGTTCTTCTCCTGCGGTCGGTACGCGGTCGTGAGCAAGGTCGTGCCGCCGGTGTAGAGAAAATTCCATCCAACGCCGAGCAGAAAGAGGGCCACTGAAAAGTGCATCAGGTCGACACCCGACAGAGCGACCGCGACGCAAGCGAGAAAGAGGGCAGCACCCGCGGTGATCACCGGAAAGACGCCCACCCGGCTGATGATCGAACCGGTCACGAGCCCCGGACCGAACATGCCCACGATATGCCATTGCAGGACGAAGACCGCGGCGTCGAACGGCAGACTGCAGACCTCCATCGCCAGTGGGGTCGCGACCATCAACAGATTCATCACGCCATAACCGAACGCGGCCGAGGCGATCGCGATCAGTGCCGAGGGCTGGCGCAGGATTTCGGCGAGCGGGCGCGGGGCCACTGCGGCCGGACCAGAATCAGCTCGCGGCGGCAGGCGCAGCCACTGAACCAGTACGAGCGAGGCGAAGGCAAACACGCCCAGCATGAGATAGGTGCCCGCGAACTCCTGCGGGAGCGCTGTGCGTGACCAGCGGGCGATCTCCGGCCCCACGATGCCGCCCACGATCCCGCCCGTGAGCACCAGCGAAATGGCGCGCGCCTTGAAGCTCGGGCGATAGGCTTCGGCGACATCAGCCGCAGCAAAGCGCAGGCTCACGCCAAACGCGTTGTAGAGCCCGCTCACAAAGGTGGCGAGGCACAGCAGCCACAGGCTCGAGGCAACCATCGCGTAGCCTGCGATGAGCGCGCCGAGAATGGCGGCGAGCGCCCCGATCGACTGCCCGATCCGCCGACCAAAGCGCCGCATGATGGTGGCCGCCGGCATCGACCAGACCGCCCCACCAATCACGTAGCCCGTCACCGGCAGAGTCGCGAGCAGCTTGTTGTCGGCCAGTTGCAGGCCCGCGAGCGCATTGACCGCAATCAGCGTGGCGTTGTTGGTCAGCAGCAGCGCCTGCAGGCCGGCGAGTAGACCGACCTGAAACTTGAGGCTCTTGATCATCGAGCGAGTGTAACAGCCTGCGCCTCGGGCTAAAATGACAAACTTGATCCCGACATCAGGAGCTCCCCATGTCCATGGCCGACCGCGCCGGACTGATCTGGTTCG
>CAZAVT010000037.1:0-2002 GCA_964488395.1 uncultured Burkholderiaceae bacterium
GAGCGCGTACTTTAATCCAGTGCCTGCCCGCCGCTGATTTCATGGACAAATCCCCCCATTCTTGGGAGGATTCCGCTGTCGCCCGGGCACCTACGGTCCGGCTCATCAGGGAGTGTCAAGCATGACCATCAGCCAGGAGGCGAATCAGCCTCCCGTGATTCCGGGCCTGGACCTGGGCCCCTACCTTGCGGGCGAATCCGGCGCGATCCATCGCTTGGCAACTCAGTTGCGTGACACCTGCGAGAACGTCGGCTTCTTTTACATCGAGAATCATGGTGTCCCGCAGTCCCTGATCGATCGCACCTTCGAGCAGTCCCGGCGCTTTCATGCGCTGCCCCTCGAGGAGAAGCTCAAGCTGCGGATCAACCACGATAACGTGGGCTACATGCCGGTCAACTCCAGCATGCAAAAGCACTCCAAGGTGGAGGTGGCCAAGCACCCCAACTACAACGCGTCCTATTTCAGCTTTCGCGAGCGCAGTCCCGATGACCCGGAGGTCAAGGCGGGTAAACCTTTTCGGGGGCTGAACCAGTGGCCCGAGGGTCTCCCCGGCTTTCGTGAGCAGGTGATCGAATATCAGCAGGCGCTTGAGCAACTCGGTCTCAGGATGCTGCCCCTGATCGCACGGTCCTTAGACCTTCCTCAGGATTTCTTCGCCCCCTATTTCGATCCGCCGCAGTTCTCCCTGCGGATGCTCCACTACCCGGTGCGCGACGATTCGGTACCGGGGCAGTTCGGCACCGGCGCGCACACCGACGCGGGCTTCCTCACGTTCTTGGCGCAGGGCGACGTGCCGGGCCTGCAGATCCGCAAGAGCGACGGCGAGTGGTTCGATGCACCGGTGCTGAAGGGGCGCTTCCTGGTCAATACCGGCGATATTTTTCGGAAGTGGACCAACGATCGTTATCTGTCGACGCCCCATCGCGTGCTCAACGTTTCGGGGACCGATCGCTATTCGATGGCCTTCTTCTTCGGCATGCATCTGGAGCGAGTGATCGAGTGTCTGCCGAGCTGCCATTCGCCGGACAACCCACCGCGCTATCCGCCGTTTACTTACCTCTCCTATAAGACCGAATTCCTGAACACCAACTACTTCCACCGCCAGGCCAATGCCGCCTGAGCCGGTTGCTGTAATCCCTCGTGGAGTGACACGGATGAGTTCACGCGCCCTGAAGCTGCTGCGCGTCGCGTTCTGGCTGCCGCTGGCCCTCGGTCCGCTTGGCGCTGTCGCACAAAGCTATCCCGACAAGCCGATCCGGATCATCGACCCCTGGGCACCGGGCGGTGGTTCGAGCAACCAGATCCGACCGCTCGCCCAGCTGCTCAGCGAGCAGATGGGTCAGCAGGTCATTGTGGAAGCCAAGCCCGGGGCGAACAGCATCATCGGCACGCAGGCGGTGGCGGTCAGCTCGCCCGACGGCTACACCCTGCTGATGGGGAGCAAGACGATCGCCAGCAACGCGAGCTTCTATCAGAACCTGCCCTACGATGCTGCGACCGCGCTGACCCCGATCACGATGATCTCGAAGGTTCCGTTTTTCATCGTGGCGAGCGGCTCGGTCGAGGCCAACACGCTGGGCGAATTCATCGCTCAGGCCCGTAAGAAGCCCGGCCAGTTCAATCTCGCTTCTTCAGGCACGGCTGGCGCGCCACATCTGGCGGGCGAGTTCTTCGCTATGCAGGCCGGTATCTCGATGACGCATGTGCCCTACAAGGGGGTCGGGCCAGCGACCCTGGACCTGCTGACGGGGACTGTTCATATCCTCTTCACCGGCCTCGCGTCGGTGGGCAAGCACGTTGAGGCGGGCAAGCTGAAGCTCCTCGCCTTTGCCGGCACGCGTCGATCAGCGGCGGCACCTGAGGTGCCGACGGCGAGCGAGGCGGGGCTGCCCGGCTTCGAGGGCGGGGTCTGGTATGGCCTCTTCGGTCCGGCGGGTCTGCCCAGGCCGATCGCCGAGCGGCTGGCCGCCGAGGTGGCTAAGGCACTGCAGAACCGGCAGAT
>CAZAVT010000037.1:2012-12849 GCA_964488395.1 uncultured Burkholderiaceae bacterium
CAGGAGCTGTTCGCGCGCTTTGGTGCAGAGCCCCAGCCGATGAAACCCGATGAATTCGCCGAGCTCTATCGGCGCGAGCTCACGATCCAGGCCGAGGTGATCAAGTCCGCGGGTATCCGGGAGGTCTACCGATGAGCGAAGCGATCGCCATGCATCCCGACAAGATCCATGTCGGCGCGCAGATCGAGGCGCTGTCCCGCTGGGCGGCGGCGCACCGGTTCGAGGATATTCCAGCAGCGGTCATCGCGCGGGCGGCCCGGGTACTGGCCGACGATCTCGCAGCGATCGTCGGCGCGCGCGACGAGCCGGAAGTGCGCGCGTTTCATGAGCGGGTACGCCAGCAGGCACGGCCCGCCGAGGCGACGATCCTGCGGGGTGGGCGAGAGCGGACCGACCGCCTGTCCGCAGCGGTCGCCAATGCGGTGGCGGCGGACTGGCTCGAGCTCGACGAGGGTTACCGGGCGGTGCCTTGCCATGCGGGGCTCTATGTCATTCCCGCGTTGATCGCCCAGGCCGAGTCGACCAATCTCCCGGTCCGAGAGCTGCTGCGTGCGCTGGTGCTGGGCTACGAGATCATTACCCGGGTTGCCCGCTCCTGGTCGACAAGCGCCCTGGTGATGCAATCGCACGGGCGTTACAGCGCGATTGGCGCAGCCGCTGGCGTTGCGCTCGCGCGAGGCTGCGATGCCCGTACGCTGACCGCTGCGATCAGCACGGCGGCCACCTTGATCGGTCCGTCGCCGCGCACGCATCTCGCCGAGGGCGTGTTGTCACGCAACGTGTGGCCGGCGGCAGGCGCCTGGTCCGGCTCGATGGCGGTGGACTGGGCCGAATGCGGTATCGCGGGATCGCCAGTCGCTTTTTTCGATACTTACTCGACCGTGCTGGGCGGGCAGGCTCACCCCGAGCGGCTCACCGAGGGGCTTGGCGAGCGCTATGCCATCGAGGAGGGCTACACCAAGATCTATGCTTGCTGCCAGCATCTGCACTCGGCGGTCGAGGCGACGTTGGCCTTGCGCCCGAAGCTGATGGAACGGGCAGCGCTCGATCAGATCGCCGGTATCCGAGTCGAGACCTATCCGATGGCGATGGTGCTCATGAACGCCCGCCCGCAGACCACCCTGGCGGCCAAGTTCTCGATGTCGCACGCGGTGGCGGCCGCCGTGGCAACCGGTACGGGTGGAGCCGATGCGTTCACCTCGGCGACGCTCGGTGACCCGGCGATCGACCGGTTGCGCGCCCGGGTGAGTGTTGCCGCGCGCGATATCGAGCTCCCACCGCCCAACGACCGTCCAGCCCGTGTCGTCATCGATCTCATGGATGGCTCGCGCATCGACGCGGAATGTCTGTCCGCAGTGGGAGGGCCGGATCGCCCGCTGCCCCCTGAGGTGGTCTTCGAAAAAGTCGATACGCTGGCCGCGCCTGCGTATCCGCGCATTCGCCCCGTCCTTGAGGCCCTGGCGAGGCTTGAGCCCCTGCGGATCGGCGCCGGCTGGCGCGATCTGGTCGATGAATTCACGCAATAACAAGGAACATCATGCAGCCCTTTCGCTCTTCGATACTCGGCGCCCTTGCGGCGCTACTCGCGCTTTCGGGCGCCAGCGCCCTGGCGCAGTCCTGGCCGGCCAAGCCGATTCGGATGGTCGTCGGATACGCTGCGGGTGGTGGTACCGATGCGGCCGCGCGCGGCGTTGCACCGAGGCTGGGCGAGCTACTGGGCCAGCAGGTCGTCGTTGAAAATCGTCCTGGCGCCAATGGCATCGTCGGAGCAGAGCTCGTTGCTGCGGCCGCGCCGGATGGCTACACGCTCTACATGGGCGCTGCTGGCACGATGGTGATCGCACCGCATCTGACGGCGAAGCTCCCATTCGACACGTTCCGCAGTTTCGCGCCGGTCTCGATGACTGCCACCAGTCCCTTCATCGTCACCCTCCATCCCGGAGTCGCTGCGGGCTCGATCCAGGAGCTGATCGCGCTCGCCCGCCAGCAGCCCGGACGGCTGAGCGTCGGTTCCTCGGGCAACGGTGGGGCGCCGCACCTCGCACTAGAGCTCTTCCGCAGCATGGCTGGGGTCGATCTGGTCCACGTGCCATACAAGGGCCTCGCGCCGGCAATCACTGATCTTCTGGGCGGACAGATCCAAGCGGTCTTCGCCGATGTCGGCCTGGTACGTGCGCAGATCGGTGCGGGAAAGTTGAAGGGCCTCGCGATCACTTCCCTCCAGCGCGCCGACGATCTGCCCAATCTGCCGACGGTCGCCGAGTCGGGCCTGGCCGGGTACGAATCGGGCACCTGGTATGGCGTGTTTGCGCCGGCAGGCACCCCGCCAGCGGTGGTTGAGCGGGTCAGTGCTGCATTGCGCGAGGTCCTCGCGAGCGCGGCGGTCCGGGCCGATTTCACGCAGCGTGGGCTGCTCGCCTCGGCGAGCTCGCCAACGGAGTTTGGCGCGACCGTCAAGGGTGAATTCGACAAGTGGGGCAAGCTGATCCGCGACGCCGGCATCAAGGGGGATTGATGCAGCCCTGGGACCTCGAGACCGAATTTCTGGTCATTGGCGGTGGTGGCTGTGGCCTGATGGCCGCCTACGTTGCGGCGGCTCGCGGCATCGAGGTGGTGCTGATCGAAAAAAGCCGGGCCGGCGGCTGCAATACCGAAATCGCGAGCGGCTCCATTCCGGCAGCGGGCACGCGCTTCCAGCAGGCGGCGGGTATTGCCGGCACTCCCGAGCTGATGGCCGCCGACATCCTGCGCAAGAACCACGGGCAGGCCGATCCCGAACTGGTCCTGGAGCTGTGCCGACGATCGTCCGACATCATCGACATCCTGGTCGATCAGGTCGGTCTGCCGATGCTGCTGAACACTGATGCCAGCCGCGCGGGCTTTTCCTTTCTGCGTCTGCACAATCCCCCCGGCCGCACCGGTGGACCGCTGATTCAGGCGCTCCATGATGCCTTCGTCGCGCTGCCCTCGGCCACCTACGCCGACGAGACGCCCGGCGCCGGTCTGATCACCGATGATCACGGTGCGGTGCTGGGCGCGCTTGCCGGGCCGCAGGGCGAGTCGCGGATCGGCGCTCGTAAGGTCCTCCTTGCCTGCGACGGGTTTGGCGCCAACCGGGCAATGATTGCGCAGTACATCCCCGAGGCAGCGGGGATGGACTACATCGGCAGCAGCAACAATACCGGCGATGGGCTGCGCTGGGCTACGGCGCTGGGCGCCGCGACCCGGCACATGACCAGCTATCAGGGGCACGGTTATGTCTGTGCCGGCTACGGCACCCGCCTATCGCCCGAAATCCCGCAGCTGGGCGGCATTTTCGTCAACAGCGCTGCCGAGCGCTTCACGCGCGATGACATGGGGTACTCGGAATTCGCTCGCGAGGTGCAGGCGCAGCCGGGCGGATTCGCTTTTGGTCTCTTCGACCAACGAATCCACGACGTGGTGTCCCATACGAGTCACTTCAGGGACACGATCGCGGCCGGCGCACTCAGGCGGGCCGACACCATCGATGAGTTGGCCAAGGCCCTGCGGCTCGATGCGCTGATCTTGCGCCGCACGATCGATGACTACAACCGAGGCGTGGCTGAACAGCGCGATCGGTTTGGTCGAAGCGCCTTGCCAGCGCCGCTTGCAGCGCCCTTTTACGGCGCCAAGGTGATCGGCACGCTCGCGCATACGCAGGGCGGGCTGCGTGTCGATCTCCACGCTCGGGTGCTGCGCGAGGATGGTTCGCTGATCCCCAACCTCTATGCGGGTGGTGGGACTGCGGCCGGTATTTCTGGCGATGGGTGTGACGGCTACATGTCGGGCAACGGGCTCTTGAGCGCGTTGGGACTGGGGCTGATGGCCGGGGAGCACGTTGCGGCCAGCCTTCGGGCTGGCTGAGCCTGCGCAGTTCGGCAGGCGTATTGCCCGAGCTCGGTCGAGTGTGGTTCGGTTCCTCGAGGCCTTTTCGTGGCGACCCGGTATCATGGGCTTCCCTTTTGTGCTTCCTCCCCTCAGGCGCCCTCATGAACAGACCGCCCGCTCGGTCTCGCCCGGCCTCGCCCTCGCGACCCTCGCAGCCGCGCCCAGCCCATCTTGGGCCCGTAAGGCCCAGACCGGAGGCCCCCGCCCCAGCCTCCGATCAGCCCCGGCTTTCCAAGCGCATGAGCGAGTTGGGCCTGTGCTCGCGGCGCGAGGCTGACGAGTGGATCGAGAATGGTTGGGTCAGGGTCGATGGGCAGGTCGTCAAGACCCTGGGCGCACGGGTGTCGCCCTCGGCACGGATCGAGATTGATCCGGCTGCAGCCCGTCACCAGAGCGAGCAGGTCACGATCCTCTTGAACAAGCCGATCGGCTATGTGTCGGGGCAGGCCGAGGACGGTCACGAACCGGCGATCGTGTTGATCCGACCCGAGAACCGATGGACTGGCGATTCCTCACCGATTCGCTTCAAGCCCAGTCACCTGCGGGGCCTCGCGCCAGCGGGCCGACTCGATATCGATTCCACCGGCTTGCTGGTGTTCACCCAAGACGGACGCGTGGCCAGGCGCTTGATCGGACAGGACTCCGAGGTCGAGAAGGAGTATCTGGTCCGGGTTGAAGGGTCGCTTTCGGACGAGGGCATGAGACGCTTGCATCATGGGCTCGAACTCGATGGGGTGCGCCTGAAGCCCACCCGGGTGTCTTGGCAGAACGAGCACCAGCTGCGTTTTGTCCTGCGCGAGGGCCGCAAGCGCCAGATCCGGCGCATGTGCGAGATGGTGGGCCTCGTAGTCACCGCGCTCAAGCGCGTGCGCAGTGGTAGTGTGCCGCTGGGTCCACTGCCGATCGGGCAGTGGCGCTACTTGCGCCAGGACGAACGATTCTGAACACCCCGCCGCGCGCGACCGTTGATGTGCCCCTGATCCGATGGACGGAGGCTGAGCAAGAGCGTGCGGCTCACTGGCGTTCCGAACGCGGTCTTGCTCCGCCCAGGACAGTGCTTCCCACCGATGACCGGATTCGCGCCGACGAGGCCTACGGCCTCGCTGGACAGGGCGTCGGGCTCTTGTGGCGCAGCGACTTCCAGAATGCCCGGCAGCTGATGGTGGCCCTGGCCGCGCGAGCGGATCGCCGGGTCCGACCCGGGCAGATGCCCGGCAGGGCATCCGGGGGCGGCGTCGTCCTGGGCACAGCAGAGACTTTCAACCGCATCCGCCAGGCGCGTGCCCAGCGTGCGCGAACCTTGGGCATGTTATTGATCGAGCTCGATGCCGACTACCGCAGCGCGCTGCGGCGTGCCCCTGATGTGCGTGAAGCCTGCCTTCACGCCTGGGGGCCTGCACAGGGCGCGACGGTGCTGTCGTTGCGCGAACTGATGGGGGTGATCGGCGCGCACCAGTGGCTGTTGCGCGGGATCGAGTTGCCCGCAGTGGGCGGTCGCATTCATCCCCACTATGGGGTGTTCGCGCCGACCCGGTCGGAGTACATCGATCTGATCGCGGGAGCGCCCTGGCCCACGACCCTGCGCGAACCGATCCGCCTGGTATTCGACCTTGGCACCGGCACGGGTGTCCTCGCGGCTGTGCTGGCCCGACGCGGCATCGCGCGGGTGATCGCAACGGATAACGATCCACGCGCCATTGCCTGTGCGCGTGACAACCTGAATCGGCTGGGACTCTCTCGCCAGGTCGAATTGCAGCAGGGCGAGCTGTTTCCAGAGGGCCGGGCCGATCTGGTCGTTTGCAATCCCCCTTGGCTGCCCGCGCGGCCGGGGTCGTCGCTGGAGCGGGGAATCTACGATGAGGGTGGGGCGATGCTGCGCGGCTTTGTCGGCGGGCTGGCGGATCACCTGAATCCAGGGGGTGAAGGCTGGCTGATCCTGTCCGATCTCGCTGAACACCTGGGCCTGCGCAGTCGCGAGCAGCTGCTTGCGCTTTTCGACTCGGCTGGCCTCGAAGTTGCGGGACGACAGGACATTCGACCCCGCCATCCCAAGTCGGCCGATCCCAGCGACCCCCTGCATCACGCGCGCCGTCTCGAGCAGACGTCGCTTTGGCGACTGCGGGTCAGGCAGGCCACCTCATTGGAACCAGAGCGCCCGCAACCGGCTTGATGGCTGGAACGGCTTGCGCGAAGATGACCGTTCATCCACCCCCTAACCCGATTGGACTCCGCATGTCATACCTCGAGGCCCGGCGATCGCCTGTCATGTACATCTGTCGTTCGCTTGCAGCACTCTGTCTGGTGGGATTCGCGACGGCCGGCTGGGCGAACGATCCCGCTCCACGGCCCGGCGTAGCAGCGCCTCAGGCATTGGTGAAGGCCGCATCATCCAATCCGCCGCGCTCGATCCTGTACGTGGGCAATAGCTTCATGTACTACAACATCAGCCTGCACAACATGGTGATTCAGATGGCGCAGGGCTCGCGGGAGGCTGCCGCGGCGCGGCACCGTTCGACCTCGCTCACCATCAGCGGCTCCGGACTCGATTGGCACGATCTCGAGTCGCATCTGCGCCCTGATGGACTTGGCCGATACTCGTTCGTGGGCGACAACGAGGTGCGTTTCAATCCACCCGGCCGGCAGTACGACTCGGTGCTGATGATGGATTGCAGTCAGTGCCCCGTGCATCCCGTGTTGTCACGGGTGTTCTTTGAGTACGCCCGTAAGCACTCCGAGACTGCGCGGGCCCGAGGCGTCGAGCCCATGTTCCTGATGACCTGGGCCTATGCCGACAAGCCCGAGATGACGCAGGGGCTGGCTGACGCCTACAGCGAGGCCGGCCGACAGAATCAGGCCCACGTGGTGCCCGCCGGACTGGCCTTCGCCGCCTCGATGGCCAAGCGCCCCGACGTCGAACTCTACGTACCCGACAAGCGTCACCCCACGCTCGCGGGGAGCTATCTGGCCGCCGCAACCGTCGTGGCCTCGATCTGGAACGTCAATCCGGTCGGAAGCACCTATAACCCCGGTCTGGCGGCCGATGTGACGCGTCATCTCCAGGAAGTGGCCTGGGAAACCAGCCGCAGCTATCACCGCCGCTGAGGCGACCGCCACAAGCCCTCGGCCGAGCGGGCCCGCCCTTACCCGTGTGGGCTTGCCTTCACAAAGGCGCCGCCCTGATGGATCACGGCCGGATCGCTCGCATCCAGCACTGGTTGCCGCGCTTCGACGACCGCCCTGAACGGCTCGGACGAATCCTGCGGACGAAAGCCGATGTGGCGGGCCAGTCGGTTGTCATACCAGCTGCTGCGATTATCCGAGGTGCCATAGATGATGCTGTGCCCAACCACCGGCGCGGTCAGTGCGGCGAGCACGAGGCGCTCAAGGTCGTCATAGCTTAGCCAGGTCGAGAGCATGCGCCGGTCCCTGGGCTCGGGAAAGGACGAGCCGATGCGCAGGCTCACCGTCTCGATGCCCCAGCGGTCCCAGTAGAGCTGAGCCACATCCTCACCAAACGCCTTGGACAGTCCGTAAAAGCCATCAGGTCGGGGAGGCGACAGGGCGTCCACCACCTGGTCTTGTCGATAAAAGCCCATCACATGGTTCGAGCTTGCAAAGACGACCCGGCGGACCCGATGGATGCGGGCCGCTTCGTAGAGGTGAATCAGGCCCGTGATGTTGGCAGCGAGGATGGGTGCCCAGGGCTGCTCGGTCGAGACGCCACCCAGATGCACGATGGCCTGGACGCCGTCCACGAGTTTCATGACCGCTTCGGCATCCTGCAGCGGGCATTCGATCACCTCTTCGCCGGAGATCGCAGGAGCCATCGGCGCGATGTCGCTGACCCGCAGTGTGTCGCAATAGGCCCTCAGGCGAGGCCGCAGCTCCCGGCCCAGGCCGCCAGCCGCGCCAGTGAGGAGCAGCCGGGAAAATCTCAGGGCGCTCACGGGACTCATGGTCTCTCCTGGGTTTTCAGGCGGGCTTGAAGCGAGTGGCCAGTGCGCTGGCGCTGTCGCGCAGCAGATTCTGGTCGGCGCCGACGGCGACGAAAAGTCCGCCCACTTCGATGAAGTGCTTGGCGAGCACCTCGTCGCCGATCAGGATACCCGGAGCCTTGCCACACCTGAGGATGCGCGTGAACGCGTCATCGATCGCAGCCACCACCTCGGGGTGCCGTGGATTACCCAGATGCCCCATGTCGGCCGACAGGTCGCCAGGGCCGATGAAGATGCCGTCAACGCCCTCGACCTGGGCGATCGCCTCGATGTGCTTGAGACCCTCTACCGTCTCGATCTGCAACAGCAGGCAAAGCTCCTCCGAGCAACGCCTTGCATAGTCCTTGATGCGGCCGTAGCCGGTTGCCCGTGGTGCGCCCGCATAGCCACGCACGCCCTGTGGCGGGTAGCGGGTGTACGAGACCGCTTGTCGCGCCTCCTCGGCGTTCTGGATATAGGGAACGATGAGGGTCTGGGCGCCGATATCGAGCAGCCGCTTGAAGGTCACCATGTCGTTCCAAGGCGGGCGCACAACGGGCATGGTGGGACTGTCCTTGAGCGCCTGCAATTGCGCCAGTATCTGGGGCAGCTCGTTGGGTGAGTGCTCCATGTCGAGCACCATCCAGTCAAAGCCGCACTGGCCGAGGATCTCTGCGCAGATGGGGCTGGCGAGGTGCGACCAAAGCCCCACCTGGAGTCGGCCTGCGCGCAGTGCCCGCTTGAATTGATTGATCGGTAGATCCATCGTGGGTCTCCCTTTGCGACCTGTTGGCCGTCAGTCGACGGTGATTCTCTCGTCCCTCACGATCTGGCCCATGGCCGCGATCTCTGCCTGTAGCCACTGCCCAAACGCAGCCGGGCTCATACCGACCGGCTCGGCGCCGAGCGCCGTCAGGCGCTCTCGCACATCGGCCAGTGCAGTGATGCGCATCACTTCGCCATGGAGCTTCTCGATCACGGCTTGTGGCGTGCCAGCGGGCGCGAGTAGGCCCTGCCAGCTGCCGGTGTGAAAGCCCGGCAGGCTCTCGGCAACCGTCGGCACGTCGTTGCCCAGCACCGGGTTGCGCTGGAGGCTCGACACCGCGATCAGCTTGAGTTTGCCGCTCTTCACGTGGGGCAGCGTTGCGACCATCCCGTTGAAGGTGAGATCGACCTGGCCGCCGATCAGGTCAGTCATGGCTTGCGCGCCGCCCTTGTAGGGGACATAGCCCCACTGGATACCCGCGCGCTGCGCGAAGATCACCCCGGCGAGGTGGGGCGCACTACCCATGCCAGCAGCGGCGGCGAAATTGACCTTGCCTTTTTGAGCCTTGACCCAGGCCACCAGCTCGGCCACGTTGCTCGCGGGGACTTGGCTACTCGTGACCAGCAGGTGCGGCGAATAGCCGACCATGGCCACCGGTGCGAAGTCGCTGAGCGGGTTGAACGGCAGTTTGTAAAGCGAGGGCGAGATCGCGAGATTGCCCACGTCCATCAGCACCAGCGTGTATCCATCGGCAGGCGACTTGGCCACCTGATCGGCGCCGAGGTTGCCGCCTGATCCCGGGCGGTTTTCAGCAACGACGGCCTGGCCCCAGGCCTCGCTCATCCTCTGACCGATGAGGCGCGCCAGCACATCGGACGTACCGCCGGCGGGGAATGGAACGACGATCTTGATGGGCTTCGTCGGGAAGACCGGCGTTTGAGCCACGCTGGTGCCTACCAAGGCGGCGAGCCCCAGCAGGGCCAGCATTCGTCGGGTTATCGAGGAGCCTAACATCTCATTCTCCTGGTTGAGGAAGGTGGGTTCAGCGGACCATCGCGGGGCGCTTGGGGTTAAAGGTCCAGCCCGGGATCAGGTAGCGCATGGCCACCGCGTCATCGCGCGCGCCCAGGCCGTGTTGTCGGTAGAGCGCGTGGGCCTTCATGACCGCATCCAGGTCGAGCTCGATCCCTAATCCGGGTCTGCGGGGGACCTCGATGCAGCCGCCTCGGATCTTGAGCGGTTCACGGGTGAGGAACTGGCCGTCTTGCCAGATCCAGTGCGTGTCGATCGCCGTGACCTTACCGGGCGCTGCGGCTGCGCAATGCGTGAACATCGCCAGTGACACATCGAAGTGATTGTTGGAATGCGACCCCCAGGTGAGGCCATGCATCTGGCAAATCTGCGCCACGCGTACCGAACCCTGCAGCGTCCAGAAATGGGGGTCGGCGAGCGGGATGTCCACCGACTGAAGCGTGATGCTGTGGGCGAGTTCGCGCCAGTCGGTCGCCACCATGTTCGTGGCGGTCGCAAGCCCCGTAGCACGGCGAAATTCGGCCATGACTTCGCGACCCGAATAGACGCCTTCGGCACCGCAGGGATCCTCAGCGTAAGCGAGGACGCCCTGAAGATCGCGCAGCAGCCGCACCGCATCTTCGAGCAACCAGCCACCGTTGGGGTCCAGGGTCACCCGAGCGGTCGGGAACCGTTCGTGTAGCGCACGGATCGCCTCGACCTCCTCCTCGCCGCGCAGCACGCCGCCCTTCAGCTTGAAGTCCTCGAACCCGTAGCGAGCGTGTGCGGCCTGGGCCAATCGAACCACGGCTTCTGGGGTCAGCGCCGGCTCGTGTCGCAAGCGCAGCCAGTCATCGGCCGCCTCGGGCTCGCTGCGGTAGGCGAGGTCGGTCTGGTTGCGATCGGCAATGTAGAAGAGGTAGCCCAGCACCCGCACCCGATCGCGTTGCTGACCCTCGCCAAGCAGGGCGCAGACTGGAACCTCCAGGTGCTGGCCCAGCAGATCCAGAAGCGCGCTCTCCACGGCCGTCACCGCGTGGATGGCCACGCGCAGGTCGAAGGTCTGCGCGCCGCGCCCGCCAAGATCACGCTCGCCAAAGGCACGGCGCATGGCCTGTAAGAGCGCGAGGTGATTGCCGATCGGCTGACCCTCGATGAACGCCCTCGCGTCATCGAG
>CAZAVT010000037.1:12859-15853 GCA_964488395.1 uncultured Burkholderiaceae bacterium
TCTCGCCGCCCGGCACCTCGCCCACGCCAACGTGGCCGGCCGAATCGGTCAGCACGACCAGATTGCGAGTGAAATAGGGACCATGAGCGCCACTCAGGTTGAGCAGCATGCTGTCGTGGCCGGCAACCGGAATGACTTGCATCTGGCGGACCACTGGTGTGCTTGGGGTGCGGGTCATCGGCGGGTCACTAGTAAGACATCAGACAACTACTGGGGCGGTGTCATCGATTGGCTGCGCGAACGGACAAGCCTCATGACGGGCCTGCCTCGCCGCGTCGCAACCGGTCGCGACTGTTTGAGAGGTGGGTGCGCATCGCCGCTCGGGCCGCCTCGAGATCCTGCTCGATGATCGCGTTATAGATGCTCTCGTGCTCGAGGTTCACCCGCCGCAGATAAGCTTGGCGCTCGGCCGAGACCGGAGCCGGCGGTTCTAGGCGGGCGCGCGGAATCACGCTCAGGCCGAGGGATTTCATCAGATCCAGGAAATGGGGGTTCTGCGTGGCTCGCGCCACCTCGGTGTGGAATCGAAAGTCAGCGCCCACTGCGTCTCGACCGCTCTCCACTGCTTGGGTGAACTCATCGAGCGCGTGTCGCATCTCGACCAGATGGTCGTCTTGCCGGCGGGCGGCGGCCAGGGCGGCCGCCTCGGTCTCGAGGCCGATGCGAAACTCAAGCAGCGCGATCACCTCGCGCAGGGTGTTCAATTGATCCGGGCTGACCCGAAAGGATGGTCCGTCGTCGGGCACGCGGACGAAGGTGCCCACGCCATGCCGCGTCTCGACTAGGCCGCCTGCCTGCAGTCGCGACAGGGCCTCGCGCACCACCGAGCGACTGACACCGAAACGTTCCATGATCGCGGCCTCGGTGGGTAGTTTCTGGCCGATCGGCCACTGACCCTGGTCAATCTCCGAGCCGAGTGTATCGACGACAGCGAGGGCGAGCTTGCGCGGCTTGCGCCGCGGTGGAAGGATCGTATTCACTGGGGAAAACCCACCGACAGGGCGACGTTGCGATCGAGACAATGATACCCTATTGTTGTCAGACAACTGATAAGATTTCGCCGATGTTGGGTCAAAAATCA
The DNA here is from genome assembly GCA_964488395.1 of uncultured Burkholderiaceae bacterium. GTDB lineage: Bacteria > Pseudomonadota > Gammaproteobacteria > Burkholderiales > Burkholderiaceae_E > SYIM01. The sequence goes on from CAZAVT010000037.1 coordinate 13,941, forward strand.
GCCAGCGGATGCCGTCGATTTCCACGATGAGCCCCTTTGACCTCATCGCGACCGGTCCCGACCGGGTTGGTGAGTCACCGATCTGGGACGCGCGCCTGCAGGCCCTTTGGTGGGTGGATATCGAGTCGCAACGAGTCCGTCGCTGGACGCGTGCGAGTGGGGCCTTGCAGCCATGGCAACTCCCCGAGCGGGTGGGTTGCATCGCGCTCGCCGAGGATGGCCGGGTGATCGCCGCGCTCGAGCGTAGCATTGTCGCCGCGACCTTGGCCGACGATGGCGCCGTGGCGCTGACCGAACTCGCGCGGATCACGCATCCGGCTGCGGGCATGCGTTTCAACGATGGCCGCTGCGATGCCAGCGGGCGCCTGTGGGTTGGCACCATGCTCATGGATCAGGCCCTGAATAAGGCTCTGGGTGGCCTCCATTGCCTGGACGAGCGCGGCCTCACCGGCCCTTACGTCGAGGGCCTCTACACCGCGAATGGTTCGGGTTTCAGCCCTGATGGCAAGACCTTCTACCTGTCGGATTCGCATCCCCTGTCGCGTCGGGTCTGGGCCTTCGACTTTGATGTGGCCGATGGAACTCTGTCGCGACAGCGGCTCTTTCTCGATATGCGCGAAATGGCTGGCCGGCCTGATGGCGCTGCGGTCGACGCCGAGGGCAACTACTGGATCTGCGCCAATGACGCAGGCCAGATCGATTGTGTGTCGCCGCAGGGCCGCTTGTTGAGGGCTCTTCAGGTACCCTTTCCGAAGCCGGCCATGTGCTGTTTTGGCGGGCCCGACCTTGCGACCCTGTTCGTGACATCGATCGTGCCGACGCAGCCGACGCAGTACGATCGCAGTGGTGCCGTGGTCGCACTGCGTCCCGGTGCGACCGGGTTGCCAGAACCGCGCTTTTCCCGCTTTCCCCGGCTGGCCTGATGTCCAGCGCCTTCGTTCCCTCAAACAAAGGAGACACCATGAGAATCAAGATGACTTGCCTCGCGATCGCCGCCCTGTTCGGCCTGAGCGTGCAGGCCGCCGAGTTCCGCTCGGCCGATATTCATAACGCCGACGACTATCCGACCGTAGTGGCGGTGAGACACATGAGCACCGTGCTCGAGAAGGCCAGTGGCGGCAAGCACCGCATCAAGGTCTTCAACAAGGGCGCGCTCGGCTCGGAGAAGGAGACCATCGACCAGGTCAAGATCGGCGCGCTCGACATGGTGCGGGTGAATGTGGCCCCGATGAACGGGGTGTGCCCGATGACCATGGTGCCCACCATGCCCTTCCTGTTCCGCTCGGTCGAGCACATGCGGGCTGCGCTTGACGGTCCGATCGGTGATGAGATTCTCCGCTCCTGCGAGTCCGCGGGTTATGTGGGGCTTGCCTTCTATGATTCGGGGGCGCGCTCGATCTATGCCAAAAAGCCGGTCAGGACCGTCGCCGATACCAAGGGCATGAAGATCCGGGTGCAACAGTCTGACCTGTGGGTGGCACTGATGGGTGCGATGGGCGCAAACGCCACGCCCATGGCCTATGGTGAGGTCTACACCGGCCTCAAGACGGGCCTGATCGACGCCGCCGAGAACAACTTTCCCTCGTACGACACAGCCCGGCACTTCGAGGCAGCGACCGTTTACTCGCGCACCGAGCACTCGATGGCACCCGAGATCCTGGTGTTCTCCAAGGTCATCTGGGACAAGCTGCCCAAGGCCGAGCAGGACATGATCCGCGCCGCCGCCAAGGACTCGGTGCGCGTGCAGCGCGCCTCCTGGGACGAGCAGGAGAACAAGTCTTTCGCCCGCATGAAGGCGGCCGGCGTGCAGATCATCGAGGTCGACAAGCAGTCCTTCCAGTCGGTGATGGGCCCGGTCTACGATCGCTTCATGACCACAACCGACATGAAGCGGCTGGTCAAGGCTATTCAAG
>CAZAVT010000038.1:0-8651 GCA_964488395.1 uncultured Burkholderiaceae bacterium
CCGCGGGCGCAGGCCTGCAGCCTCAGGAGGAGACCCGAATGAACGATTCCGACAGCCATTGCCCGAACCGCCCCGGCCGGCGAAGCGCAATCGGGCGCGCTGCAGCGCTTGGCGGTGCAGCCGTCGCCGCACAGGCTTTCCCCTGGCAGGCTCTGGCCCAGGGCGATGAGCTCGCGCCCTACCGGGCCGCAAAGATCGACTGGCGCCAGGCTGCTGGCGAGTCGATCACAGTCGCTGTGATACCGGCCAGCTATTTTGAGAACCTGATCGGGCTGCAGGCGCAGTTTGAGGCGCTGACCGGCATCAAGCTGCGCTTCGAGAAGGTGCCGCCCGGCCAAATCCGACAGAAAGCGCTGCTCGACCTGACCTCCAAGACGGCCACCTACGCGACCCATGCGGCCGACCCGATGTACTACCCGCTCTATGTCGCCAACAAGTGGGTAGAGCCGCTCGATCGCTTCCTCGCCGACCCCAAGCTGACCGATCCCTCATGGTTCGACTTCAATGACATCAGCAAGGCCTGGCGCGATTCGGCTTCGCTCGATGGCAAGCCCTATGGCATCCCCTTCGATGGCGAGGTGACGGTCCAGGTCTATCGCAAGGACCTGTACGCCGAGAAGGGCCTCAAGCCAGCGACCACGTATGACGAGCTGCTTGCCAACGCCAAGGCGTTGACCGACCCCACCAATCGGATGTACGGGCTCGCGATGCGCGGCTTTGCCGGCGCCGGTCAGAACATGTACATCTACCCATCGATCCTGCGCGGCTTCGGTGGCGGCTGGTTCGAGGGCACAAACCTGGTCGTCAACTCGCCAATCGCGGTGCGGGCCCTCGAATGGTATGTCGAGGCGCTGAACCGCTACGCGCCCCCCGCGGTTCGCAACTGGAACTGGCCCGACATCGCGGACGCCTTCTCGCAGGGCACGCTGGGTTGCTATCTCGATGCGCATTCATCGGCGTCAGTGCTCAACGACCCAGCCAAGTCCAAGGTGATCGGCAAGATTGGCTTTGCGCGCTGGCCGCGCGGGCCGGCGGGCAAGGGCGTCACCTCGATCTGGAACTGGAGCTTTCCGATCAACGCCGCCCTCACGCCACGCGCAAAGGCCGCAACCTGGCTTTTCATCAGCTGGGCCGCCTCCACGGAAACGCAGATCCGCACCTCCTGGAAATTCGCTGGCGCCGCCAAACGCTCGGGCGTGAACCGAACCTCGATCTGGCAGTCGCCAGATTTCGCCCAGTCTATGAACAGCATGGGCGACCAATTCATCCGGACCGCGATGGATTCACTCGCCCAAGACACCGATGTGGAGTGGCGGCCCCGCGTGCCGCAATGGCCGGCGATCGGCGAGACCATGGCGACCGGTATCCAGGCGGCCCTGGTGGGCCAGAAGACCGCCAAAGCCGCGCTCGACGAGGCGCAGTCACGCATCCAGCAGATCCTTCGCGGCTGAGCATCGACCCAGCCACCGGACACGGGGCGGCGCCTGGTCCGCCCCGGCCACGACCATGACCCAGAAACCCCTGACCCTGGAAGCGCAGGAACGGCGCTTCGCCCTTGGGCTGCTCGCGCCGGCGCTCGCGGCGCTGGTGCTCACGACCACGATCCCACTGGTCTATCTGGCCTGGAATTCTCTTCAGCAGCTGAACCTCAGCATGCCCTGGCTGCGCGGCTTTGCCGGCCTGGGCAATTATCTGGCGATGGGTAGCGACCCACGCTTCTGGAATTCGCTGTGGCTCACGCTGATCTACACCGGCACCACCGTCTGCCTGCAGGTCGTCATCGGCCTGTCGTTCGCACTCCTGGTCCTGCGGATGCCGCGTGGCCAGGGGGTGATCCGCATCGCGCTGATCCTGCCAATCGTGCTGGCGCCTGTGGTGGTGGGGCTCTTCTGGCGCACGCTGATGCTCGCCCCGGATTTCGGGCTGGTCGATCTGGTGACCCGCACGCTCGGGCTAGGCTCCCATAATTGGCTGGGCGATCCGGAGCTCGCGCTGATCTCGGTGATCGCCATCCATACCTGGCAATGGACGCCCTTTGCCTTCCTGGTGCTGCTCGCTTCGCTCGCCACCCTGCCACCCGACCTCTACGAGGCGGCCCGGCTCGACCGGGCAAGCGCCTGGCAGCGTTTCCGATACATCACCCTGCCGCTGGTGCGTCCGGCCATCGTCATGGTGGTGATCCTGAGGATGATGACCGCGCTCTCGGCCTTCGCGGCAATCTACGCGGCCACAGGCGGCGGACCCGGCTCGGCCACCGAGATCCTTAACCTCTACGCTTATCGCACCTCGTTTGTGGAGCTCAATCTTGGCTATGGCAGCGCGCTTGCCGTGGTGCTGCTCGGCATCACCATCGCGGTGTCTTGGTTGATGTTCAGGCTGCGACGGGCCCGCTCATGAGCGAGGGTCGCATGAACATGCGCGCGGGGGCGGCGTTGCGCCGTCTGCTGATGTTGGTCGCGGCGGCAGTGTTGATCCTGGTCTGGGCCTTCCCGGTGTTCTGGGGGCTGCTGACCTCGTTCAAGACCGAGCGCGATGTGCTCGCCTGGCCGCCTTCGCTCCTCTTTACGCCCACCCTGGACAACTACCGCGCCGTGACCCAGGGCAGTCGCTCGATCCTTCCAAACCTCTGGTCCAGCTTGGTGGTGACCACATCGGCCACGCTGATCACGATGCTGTTCGCAGTACCAGCGGCTTACGCGATGGCGCGACTGCGGATGCGCTTCAAGCGCGCCACCGGTTTCTATGTGCTCGCGACCCAGATGCTGCCGCCAGTGGGATTGATCATCCCTTACTACATCGTGCTGCAAAAAATCGGCGGTCTCGACAGTTACTCCGGCATGACCGCCATCTATCTGAGTTTCTCGCTGCCGTTTGCGATCTGGCTGATGATCACGTATTTCGAGGACATCGCCTTCGAGATGGAGGAGGCGGCGCTCCTCGACCGAGCCGGGCGCCTGCGCACCCTCTGGTACGTGATCCTGCCGCAGGTCCGCGGCGGGATCGCAGTGACCACGATCTTCGTCTTTCTGAATGCCTGGAATGAATTCATGTTCGCAGTGGTGCTGGGCGGCAACAAGGTTCGACCGGTGACGGTGGCGATGTACAACTTCATCTCGGTCGAGCAGACGCAGTGGGCGCTGCTGTCGGCGGCTGCGATGCTCGCCATGGCGCCGGTTATCGTGATCGGGCTGGCCGCCCAGCGCCATATCGTCAAAGGGCTCACGGTCGGTGCAGTCAAGGGAGGGGGCAGACGATGACGGGTTCGGGCGCCGTGCGGATCGAGGGCGCGATCAAGCGGCATGGCCGCACGACGGTGCTGCATGGCATCGACCTCGAGGTCCATCCCGGCGAGTTCTTCGCTTTTCTCGGGCCCTCGGGCTCCGGCAAGACCACCACGCTGCGACTGCTCGCGGGCCTGGAGACGCTCGACGGTGGTCGCATCTTCCTTGATGGCACCGATGTCAGCGAGGCCGAGCCGGGCACGCGCGACGTCGCAATGGTGTTCCAGAGCTATGCGCTTTATCCCCATATGACGGTTCGCGAGAACATCGCGTTCCCTCTCAGGATGATCCACACGCCGGTTGCCGCCATCGAAGCGGCTGTGGTGCAGGCTGCGAACCGGGTCGGCATCGGCCACCTGCTTGAGCGCCGGCCGGGCCAGCTGTCGGGCGGTCAGCAGCAGCGCTGCGCACTCGCCCGTGCGATCGTGCGTCAACCACGGCTATTCCTCCTCGATGAACCATTGTCGAACCTTGACGCAAAGCTGCGCCTGGAGACCCGTGCCGAGCTGCGCCGGCTACAGCGCTCGCTGGGCGTCACAGCGATTTACGTGACCCACGATCAGGAGGAGGCCATGACGATCGCCGATCGGATCGCGATTTTCATGGATGGGCGCTTGGTCCAGGTCGGGCGTCCGCACGAGATTTTCGATCGGCCTGCCAGCGCCCAGGTCGCGGCCTTCATCGGAACGCCACCGATGAATCTGCTGCCGGCAACGCTGGCTCGCGAATCGGTCACGATCGGCGCTGACCGGCTGGCCCGCGAGGGCCTGTTCGACAGCGAACTCGAGGCAGGGCCCGTGCTCGTGGGCATCCGCCCCGGCGACCTGCTGCGATCCGACGACGACGGCCTCGACGCCGAGGTCGAGTTTGCCGAAGACTTTGGCGACAGCGCGATCATCAACCTGACCGTGGCCGGTACCCGGGTCCGGATGCGCGGCGCACGCGGTGACTTGCCGGGCGAAGGCAGTCGGCTTCGGGTTCGCCCGCGCGCAGGAAGCGTTCACCTGTTTGCCGACGGTGGCGACGGCCGCCGCCTGTCTCACTGACCAGCCGGGCGCTCAAGACCTTTCATGGGAGAAACTGCGTTGAACCGACGACCCAACATCGTGCTGATCCTCAATGACGACATGGGCTTCAGCGATATCGGTTGCTATGGCGGGGAGATCGACACGCCGACCCTCGACCTGCTGGCACGGCGTGGTTTGCGCTTCTCGCAGTTCTACAACACCGCCCGCTGCAGTCCGTCGCGCGCGTCGCTGCTGACCGGACTGCACCCTCATCAGACCAGTATCGGCGTGCTCACCTATGACCTCGGCCCCGAGGGCTATGCCGGCAACCTGTCGGAGCAGTGCGTGACGATTCCGGAGGCGCTCAAGGGCAACGGCTATCGCACCTACATGAGCGGCAAGTGGCACATTGCGAGTAATCTCGTGAGCCCGACCAGCGCCTGGCCGATGCAGCGAGGCTTTGACGAGTTTTTCGGCACGATCATCGGCGCGGGCAGCTTCTACGACCCGAACACCCTCACGCGCGGCAATGCCAACGCCGAGCACGAGGCCCGAGAGAACCCGGAGTTCTTCTACACCGACGCGATCAGCGATCAGGCGGTCGACTACGTCAACGCGCATCAGCGAGAGCATGCGGATCTGCCCTTCTTCATGTATGTCGCCTACACCGCACCACACTGGCCACTGCACGCGCACGAAGAGGACATTGCGAAGTACCGCGGCCGCTTCGACGCGGGCTGGGATCAGCTGCGGGTTGAACGCCTGCAGCGACTGGTCGACTCCGGCATCCTGAAACCGGATTGGGGGCTGTCCGAGCGCGACCCGAGCCAACCGCCCTGGACCGAAGCCGAAGAAAAGGCCTGGCTGCTGCGCTGCATGGAAGTCTACGCGGCACAGGTTGACCGAATGGACCAAGGCATTGGCCGCATCGTCGAGGCCCTCAAGCGCAATGGCCAGTTCGACAACACGCTGATCATTTTCCTCGCCGATAACGGCGCCTGCGCTGAAGATATACCGGAGGGCGTGACGGTCGATGTGCTGGTCAACCGGTTGATGATCGCGCGCTCGCACACCCGCGCAGGCGAGCCCGTTCGATTTGGCAACCTGCCCTCGCTGATGCCTGGCCCAGAGGACACCTACCAGAGCTATGGCACCGCCTGGGCCAATCTGTCCAACACACCCTTCAGGCTCTACAAGCACTGGATCCATGAGGGCGGCATCGCCACCCCGCTGATTGCCCATTGGCCTGCCGGGATCCGCGACCAGGGCGGGATCCGGCATACGCCGGGTTATCTGCCCGACATCATGGCAACACTGCTCGACGTAAGCGGCACCTCGTATCCGAGAGAGCGCAACGGGATGCCGGTACCGGCCCTTGAGGGCACCAGCCTCAAGCCCGCCTTCGAGACCGACGGTTTGCCCGAGCGTCCGATGTTCTGGGAGCACGAGGGCAACGCGGCAGTCCGCCTGGGACGCTGGAAACTGGTGCGCAAATACCCCGACCCCTGGGAACTCTACGACCTCGAGACCGATCGGACCGAGTTGCACGACTTGTCAGCGAGCCAGCCAGAGCGCGCCCGCGAGCTGCTCGCCCTGTACGATGCCTGGGCCGGGCGATGCGGCGTGATCCCCCGCGAGAAGATCCTCGAGATCATGGCGCGCAACCCGGAGCCCGCGTTCTGGGAAAAGGAAGACGCCTGATCCATGGGCCGATGCTGCCCGCTGGGCGCTGAGACGCCGGCGAACAGACTCGCAACCGCAGGACGCGGGGGCCCGTTCGGTCCAAGCTGCGACCGCAGTGACGCTGAGGCGCTGGTCCGGCCCCTGCGCGCGGTCGCCGAGCCCGGCTGGATCGAGATCGCGGGCAGCGAAGCTGGTATCGGCGCGGCCGACCCCGAGGGCTTTTCGAGCGATGGGGAAGGACCGGCGCGTCGGATACGCCTCAGCGCCTACCGAATCAGCGCTACCGCCGTGACGAACGCGCAATTCGCCGCCTTCGTGACCGAGACTGGTTATCGAACCGAAGCCGAGGTCGCCGGCGAATCCTTCGTGTTCTACCTGCAGCTCGATCCGCCGGCGCGGGCAGCCATCCGTCGGGTCGTCACCGATTCGCCCTGGTGGCTGATCGTACCGGGCGCCACGTGGCGCACCCCGCTGGGGCCCGACTCGAGCGTGGAGCATCTCGACGATCACCCCGTCGTACACGTGTCCTGGAACGATGCGCAGGCCTGGAGCGCCTGGGCCGGCTGCAAGCTCCCGACAGAGGCGCAGTGGGAGCACGCCGCGCGCGGCGGGCGCGAGGGCGCGCGCTATCCCTGGGGTGATGTTTTCGAGCCCGAGGGCAGGGGCGATTCCCGAACGATCCGGCCAATCACTGGCGCCCGGGAACCGTGCCGGTCGATGCCTTCGAACCCAATGGGTTCGGGCTCTACAACACATCAGGTAATGTCTGGGAGTGGTGCGCCGACTGGTTCAATGTCGACTATCATCGCGGCACGAACGGTGCCGATCCGCTAGATTGGCGGGCGAGCGGCCGGCGCTCGCAGCGCGGCGGTTCGTTCCTGTGCCACGCCGACTGGTGCAACCGCTACCGTTGTGCCGCCCGTGGGGCCAACACACCGTCCACTTCGACGAGTCACACCGGTTTTCGGGTTGTCGCCGCCTCCTGATCGTCAGCGCGCGCGGGAGCCGGCAGGGAGCAAACAGGGATGGACTACATTCTGGCCCTGGATCAGGGCACAACCAGTTCGCGGGCCATCGCCTTCGATGTGAGTGGCCGGGCCCTTGCGATCGCGCAGCGCGAATTTGCACAGCACTTCCCGCAGCCAGGCTGGGTCGAACACGACGCCGACGAGATCTGGAACACGCAGTCGGCAGTCGCCCGCGAAGTGGTCGAACGGCTGGGGCAGCTGCCGGCCGCGATCGGCATCACCAATCAACGTGAGACCACGGTCCTGTGGGACCGACAGTCTGGACGACCGGTGTCGCGTGCGATCGTCTGGCAAGACCGCCGCACGGTCTCGCACTGCGAAATGCTGCGCGCGGGCGGTCAGCATACAGCCATTGAGCGCACGACCGGCCTGGTGCTGGACGCCTACTTCTCCGCCACCAAGCTTGCCTGGCTGCTCGATCAGGTTCCCGGCGCGCGGGCGCGCGCCCAGGCGGGCGAACTGGCCTTTGGCACTGTCGACAGCTGGCTCATCTGGCGGCTGACCGGCGGCCGGGCCCACGTCACCGACCCCAGCAACGCTTCCCGAACGATGCTGATGGGTCTTGAAACCCAGCAGTGGGATGCGTCGATGCTCAAGGCCTTTCACATTCCCGATTCGCTGCTTCCACGCATCGTGCCCTCCTCCGGCCTGATCGCCGAGACCGAACCGAGCCTCTTCGGCCGGTCTGTGCCGATCGCAGGCGTGGCGGGCGATCAGCAGGCGGCGACCTTTGGTCAGGCTTGCTTCTCGCGTGGTCAGGCCAAGAACACCTACGGGACTGGCTGCTTCATGCTGATGAACGCTGGCGAACGCCCCTGTGCCAGCCATCACCGTCTGATTGCGACGCTCGGCTGGCAAACGGCGACGGGTAGCACCTGGTGCCTGGAGGGTAGCGTGTTTATGGCGGGAGCAACGGTGCAGTGGCTGCGCGATGGACTGGGGCTGATCGAACACGCCGCCGACGTCGAGGCACTGGCCGCCAGTGTTCCTGACACAGGCGACGTCTGGCTGGTACCGGCCTTTACAGGACTGGGTGCCCCCGACTGGGATGGCCGCGCCCGGGGCTTGATGATCGGGATGACTCGGGGCACGACACGGGCACACCTCGCGCGGGCGGCGCTCGAATCGATCGCGCTGCAATCGGCCGACCTGATGAGCGCGATGAACGCCGACGCGGGCGCGCCAGTCACCGAGCTACGCGTCGATGGAGGGGCGACCCGTAACGACCTGCTGATGCAACTGCAGGCCGATCTGGCCGGCGTACCGGTCCTGCGCCCGGCGATGACCGAAACGACCGCCTTCGGCGCTGCAGCGCTTGCCGGGCTAGCCATTGGCTTCTGGCGCGGGCTCGATGAGATCGCTGCTTGCTGGCACCTCGATCGTCGCTTTGAACCGAGGCTCGGGGCCAGCCAGCGCGACACGCATCGGGCGCGCTGGCGCGAAGCGGTCGAACGGGCACGCGGATGGGCGCGGGATTGAACCCGGGCGGGCCCGACGCTACGCTTGCCGCGGGGCAGCGGGCCGCGGCGCTGGCAACGCTTGGGCGAGCGCAGGGCTTCGACCTTGCAGTGATCGGCGGGGGTGCAACCGGGCTTTCGATCGCGCTTCAGGCCGCCTGGGCGGGTCGCTCGGTCGCGTTGGTCGAGGCCGGC
>CAZAVT010000038.1:8661-15680 GCA_964488395.1 uncultured Burkholderiaceae bacterium
CAGCGGCACCTCCTCGCGCTCGACGAAGCTGCTGCACGGGGGGGTGCGCTACCTGGCCCAGGGTCGGATCAGCCTCGTTCGCGAAGCGCTGCATGAGCGCGCCGAGATCATCGCGCTCGCGCCCGGACTTGCGCATCCGCTGCGCTTCGTGATGCCGGCATATCGCTGGTGGGAGCGTCCATTTTACGGGCTGGGCCTCTGGGCTTATGACCAACTGGCCGGCTCGGCCAGCCTGGGTCCAACCCGGCAGATATCCTCACTGGAGGCCCGCGAGACCTATCCCAATCTGTTGGCGCGCGGACTACGGGGCGCGGTCAGCTACTGCGACGCGCAATTCGAAGACGCCGGCCTCGCACTCGCCATGGCACGTGCCGCCGCACAGGCTGGCGCACTGCTCCTCAACCGGGTACAAGCGGTGGAACCGATCGAGACTGCAGGGCAAGTGACGGGAGTCACCGTGCGCGATCGCGAGAGTGACGCACGATTCGAGCTGCGTGCCCGCGATGTGGTCAACGCGACCGGCGTCTGGGTCGACGCACTTCGCACCGGGCGGCCGATGGTCGAACCCAGCCAGGGCGCCCATCTGGTGGTGCCGCGAACATTCTTCCCGTCTGACGAGGCCCTGCTGCTGCCACGCACCGCCGACGGACGGGTCCTCTTCATCGTGCCCTGGCTGGGCCACTGCGTGATCGGTACGACCGACACGCCGCGCTCAGCGACCGATCTCGCAGGGCTCGTCGAACCGTTACCTTTCGCGGAGGAAATCGATCTGATCCTCAGCGAGGTGAGGCGAGTCCTGTCACCCGCCCCGACACGCGCCGATCTCCTGAGCGCCTGGGCGGGGCTGCGACCCCTGGTACGAACGGTTGAAGCGGCCCACGAACAACCGGGTGACGCCACCGGGCGACCGGTCCGCACAGGCGACATCAGCCGAGAGCATGCGATCGAGGTCGCGGCCAACGGTTTGACGACGATCACTGGCGGCAAGTGGACCACCTGCCTCGAGATGGCGAGAGACGTGCTACGTATCCTCCCCAGGGGCCCGATCGACCTCGCGCCGCCTCGGGGCAAGCGCCTGCCCGAGGACGCACCGGACTGTGCAGCACGCCCACCCACTGCAGCGGAGGTGCGCTGGTTCGCCGAACAAGCCTGGGCCCGCACGGTCGAAGATGTGCTCGCGCGACGCTCACGGCTGCTGTTTCTCGATGTCCGAGCTGCCCTGGCGGCTGCGCCCTCGGTTGCAGCCGCGCTCGAAACAGCCACGGGACACGATCCCGATCTCGAAGGATTCAGGCTGCTCGCAGATAGTTGGCTCGCCAGGATGCGGCCCTGAGGACGGCCAGCGGGATCGATGCTCCAGGCGGCTGTCGCACCGACAGCCTTGCTGGCCTCCCTGGCAAGTCCAGCCGCTCTGTGCCTTGTATTACCATCGACGACCTGAACTCAACGGGCTGATTTTCATGGGTGCACGCGATGAGCGCTGAAACACGTCCTGTCCTGATCGCCGGCGCGGGCCCGGTGGGCCTGGTGCTTGCGTGGCGGTTGGCCCGAGCGGGGCTGCCCGTCCGAGTTTTCGAGCGCGAGCCACGGCTGGTTCCCATGCTGCGCTCATCGACCTTTCATCCGCCGACACTCGATCTGCTCGATGAGGACGGCGTGTCGAAGGCCCTGCACGACGCGGGTCGGATCACGCCAACCTGGCAGATCCGATTGCACGAGACGGGCGAGCATGCCGAGTTCGACTTATCGATCATCGCTGACGCAACCTCGCACCCCTGGCGCCTGCAATGCGATCAGGCGGTGCTGGTCACCGAACTCGAAAAGCGACTCGCCGCCATCGATCCGGCCATCGTCCGCAGGGGCGTCACCGTCAGCGCCGCGGGCGAGGAGGCGGACGGCGCGTGGCTTGAGTGGCAGGCTGACGATGGGGCCCTTCAGCGCGAGCGAGGCGCCTTCGTCGTCGGTTGCGATGGTGGGCGCAGCGTGATCCGCGAAGCCATCGGCGCAAGCTTTGATGGCAGCGTCTACCCGGAGACCACCATCCTCGCAACCACCACTTTCCCCTTTGAAGACCATCTGCCGGCGCTCTCGGGGATCAACTATGTCTGGGCACCCAACGGCACTTACAGCCTCTTGCGGCTCGCCGACGTCTGGCGGGTGAGCCTGCACCCGCCGGAGGACGAGCCGCTGGAGCATGCGCTCGAGCCGACCCGAATCCGCGAGCGGCTGCGCGCGATCACCCCCGCCGCAGCCGATGCACCGATTCGCGAGATCCGCCCGTACCGGGTCCATCAGCGCATCGCTTCGCACTGGCGACGTGGGCGACTGATGGTCGCTGGCGATGCAGCGCACCTGAACAATCCAAAGGGCGGAATGGGGATGAACGGCGGCATCCACGACGTCTTCGAATTAGCCGTCTGCCTGCAGGACATCTTTGCTGGAAAGCCCTTCGAAACCATCGAACGTTATGAAGCGCGTCGTCGGCCCGTGGTGCGCGATGACATCATCGGACAGGCTGACCAGAACCGCGCGCGCATGTGGGAACCCTCGCTCGAGGGTCGCCGCAAGCACCTCGCGGAGCTTCAAGCGCTGATTGCGGACCGCGAGCGCTGCTACCGCTATCTGCTGCGGACGTCGATGATCGACGGCCTGCGCCGCGCCGCAACGCTGGCCTGAAGAAGAGGCGAACGATGAGGATCCTTGCGCAAGTGCCTGCCTTGGCAGACTCGACGCGCCACGAGAAGGGCGTGCACACGCAGGCTGGCGCCCGACTCCTGGTGGCCGGCGGCTGCGGCGGCATTGGGCGGGCCCTGGTAGAGGCCGCTCGTGGGCAGGGCTTGCGGGTCGCGGTACTCGACCTTGCGGCCTCGATCGATCGCCACCCGCCGCCCAGGGACGTCGTCGCGATCGCCGCCGACGGGACCGATCGCGCGTCGATGAATCGGGCCTGTGCCGAGATCGGCGAGCGCTGGGGCGGCGTCGACGGTGCCGTCAACCTGATTGGCTTCATGGCCGCGGCCCAGCCTCTGGCACAAACGCCCCCTTCGGTCTGGGACGAGGTCCTGCGGGGCAATCTCGATGCGGCCCACGCGTTCTCCTGTGCAGTCCAGCCGCTGCTCGCCAAGGGCGAAGGCGCGAGCCTGGTTCACGTGGCCTCGGGCCTGGGCATCTTCGCACGGCCCAACTATGGTCCGTACGCGGTGGCCAAGGCCGGTCTCATCATGATGACCCGTCAGCTCGCCCTGGAATGGGCACCGTCGATCCGCGTCAACGCCGTCGCGCCCGGCGCGGTCGACACCGCCTTTCTGCGCGGTGGCACCGGTCGATCCGACGAGGGCGAGACCCCACGTTTTGACATCGCCGCGTACGGGCGCTCGATTCCGCTGGGCCGGATCGCGCAAAGCGACGACGTGGTCGGGCCCGTGCTCTTCTTTCTTTCCGAAGCCGCTCGCTATGTGACCGGGCAGACGCTGCAGGTCAATGGCGGTTCCAACATGTCATGACATCATTGGTCGATCCTCATGAACGCACCTCGGGAATTCCCGTTTCGAACCATCGCGAGCCTGATCGACGGCCACGCCGTCGAAGGCTCTGGTCCTCGGCTGCCCGTGATCTACCCGGCAACCGGACTGCCGGTAGGCGAGTTGATCGAAGCCGACGCCACGGTGGTCGATCGAGCGGTCGCGGCTGCTCGGGCAAGCTTCAAGTCCGGCGTCTGGTCGCGATTGTCGGTGTCAAAGCGGCAGGATCTGCTGCTGCGCATTCACGACATGGTGCGCGCCCATGCGAGCGAGCTGGCCGAGCTCGAGTGTCTCAATACCGGCATCGTGATGCGCGAACTCAAGCTGCGCCACATCGAGCGCGCAGCCTACAATTTCCGCTTCTTCGCCGAACACATCGGGCAGAGCTCGGGACAGGTCTACACCCAGACAGAGGGCTATCAGACGATCGTGGTTCGCGAGCCAGTGGGTGTTGCGGCCCTGCTTGCGCCCTGGAACGCGCCGGTCGCGCTGGCCTCGATGAAGGTCGCCGCAGCCATCGCCTTTGGCAACAGCTGCGTGCTCAAGCCCTCCGAGCAGACCCCGCTCGCGCTTCATCGATTCGTCGAGCTACTGCATGAGGCCGGACTGCCCGCTGGCGTCGTCAATCTGATCAACGGCCGGGGTCCGGTGACTGGGCATGCCCTGGTCTCACATCCGGACATCGACCTTGTGTCATTCACCGGCGGAACCGAGACCGGTCGGTCGATCATGGCCGCCGCGGGCCGCAACCTGGTCCCCTGCACCATGGAGCTCGGCGGCAAATCAGCCAATCTGGTCTTCGCCTCGGCCGATCAGGAACGCGCACTAGACGGCGCGCTGCTCGGTATCTTCTCAAACAACGGACAGCAGTGCCTCGCGGGCTCGCGCATTCTGGTCGAGCGCTCGATTGCCGAGCCCTTCATCGGGCAGTTCACCGAGCGGGCACGCCGCATTCGGATCGGCGACCCCATGGATGATCGCACCGAGCTTGGGCCGCTCGCCTCGCTCACACACATGAAGCGGGTACTCGGATTCGTCGAAACCGCGACCGCCGACGGCTGCGCGTTGATCACCGGCGGGCGCCAGCCCGTGCAGGCGGGTGGTGGCTACTACGTCGAGCCGACTGCCGTGCTTGCACCCTCGAATTCGGTGCGGGTCGCACAGGACGAGATCTTCGGCCCCTTTGCCACGTTCATCCTGTTTGACACCGTCGACGAAGCCCTGGCGATTGCCAACGACAGCCGATTCGGCCTGGTGTCCTATGTTTGGTCCGACCACCTACCCACGGTGATGCGGGCCACCGAGGGCTTGCGCTCTGGCGTGGTCTGGGTCAATACGCCGATGATGCGCGAACTGCGCGCACCTTTTGGCGGTTATCGCGAATCGGGCGTGGGTCGCGAAGGCGGTGCCTCCTGCGAGGCGTTCTATACCGAACCGAAGACGATCTCGATGCCGACGGTTGCACCGCCGCTGCGAAAGCTGGGCTCGGCCGGCTGACGCCTGGCTCGCCTCAGGCGATCCGGCCGCACCGGTCCAGGTAGCGGTGTCGCCATTCGGCGCCCTCGATGAAAGCAAGGAGCGACGCGGCATCAGCCGGCGCACCAAGCGAGCGCTGCACCGCATCCCAGACGGTCGCGAGCATGCAGGACAAGACCGGTGCCGCACCCACCCGGGGGGTCTGCAGGATGGGGCCCAGCGTGGGCATGCCCGTACCCAGCATCACGACCGCATCGACGTTCACGGCCTTCATGCCGGCGAGCGCCTCGGCCGCACCACCCGCCGAGATCGAATAGATCGGATGGAACTGCGAGGCATCGCTCGCGACCGCCGCAACCTGCGCCACCTCCAGACCCCGGCTGGTCCAATAGCGCACACTGGCCTCGGTGAGGCTGGCAGGATAGGGCGACACCAGGCCGATGCGATGCGCGCCAAGCGCGCGCAGGGCCGCTACAACCGCGTAGGCGGAATTGGTGACCGGGATCCCACGCCGCGCAGCCAGTGCGCCGAAGATCTGGTCCTCGCGCTCGGCGCCGATCAGGTAAGAGGCCCCGGTGCAGGCCGAGGTGATCGCTGTGAGCGGTGCGTTGGCAAACTGCTCAACCGAGCGATCCAGGTGCTCGTAGTAGTCGATGAGCCGCGCCTCGACGGTGGGCAGTGAACTGGTCATGCGCGCATTGAGCGTCGCAAAGCCGGCCGGGAGCGCGATCCCGAATTCCGGCTCGACCGTGGTATTGGCCTGGGGGGTGAGCACGCCGATCAGGCCGCGCGGCGCATATTGAACCGACATGGATGAGGCTCCTCAAGGGTTGGTCAATCATACAATTCGGGGCGTACTTCGAAGGATTCGCGAGGAAAAAATGATCGAAACACCCGTGCTGATCGTCGGTGGCGGTCCCGTCGGGCTGTCGCTTGCCGCTGAGCTGGGCTGGCGCGGTCTTGACTGCACCCTGCTCGAAATGCGCACCGCACCGACCGAGCACCCCAAGGCGACGCTGCTGGGCGCCCGGTCGATGGAATACTTCCGCCGCTGGGGGATCACCGACCAGATTTACGGCGCCGCGCTGCCTCCGGAGGTGAACTACTTCATCACCTTTTCGAGCCGGCTGGCGGGGCACGAGCTCTATCGCATCACCTCCCCGTCGATTCGCCAGACCATCGAGCGTACCCCCGAAGTCATGGCCCGCTGGCGAGAGCTGCAATGGTCGCCCTTTTACAAGACCCAGATCGGTCAGCAGGCGCTCGAACCCGTGTTGTGGCGATTTGCCCAGTCGCAACCCGGCGTTGCGCTGCGGCACGGCTGGCGTTTCGAGTCCTTCGAGGAGGACGCCGAGGGCGTGACCTCGATCGCCACCGAACTCTCCACCGGCCGTAGCGAACGTATCCGCAGCCGCTGGCTTGTCGCCTGCGATGGCGGCACCAGTGCGATCCGACGCAGCCTGGGCATTCGCTACAACGGCCGCGGCAAGATGCGCGCCAATGTGAGCTTCTATTTCCGCTCCAAGGAATTCTTGAAGATCCACGGTAAGGGCCTGGGTAACCTCTATTTCGTATTTGCGCCCGACAATTTCGGCGTCTTCACCGCGATCGATGGAGCGGAGCTCTGGAGCTTTCAGTACTACTTCCTCGACCACTCGAAGACCACCGAGGCGATCGATGCGCGGGAAGTGCTCACGCGAGCGGTCGGGCGGCCCTTCGACTTCGAGCTCTATGCGACCACCCACTGGCATCACCACCAGTCGGTGGCCCGGCGCTGGCGCTCGCCGACCGGCAGGGTCTTCCTGGCCGGCGATAGCGCGCATCTGTTCGTACCGACTGGCGGAGTCGGGATGAATACCGGCATCGGCGATGCGATCGATCTCGCCGGGAAGCTCGTCTCGGTCGAGGCCGGTCAGGGAGGGCCTGTGCTGCTCGACAGTTACGAGATCGAACGCAAGCCGATCGCCGTGCGCAACAGCGTGGTCTCGGCCAACAACTCCGACAAGATCGACATGGTGATGG